>WLMP01000053.1 GCA_009700155.1 Actinomycetota bacterium | reverse complement strand
TTTGTAGATCGAAGTTAAATTCATTTTTTACAGATTTAACCTTGTCTATTGCAATCTCGCACAAATGACATCCAGTTCTTGAGTAGATAGTAACTTTTTTCATCTAACTCCCAGACTAAATACTTTTAATATGGCAAAAAGTATCACTGATTAGATGAATTGACTGTTAATCTATCGCAATGCGCATTAAGTCCTTTTTTACAGCAATACTAATAGCGCTGTCATTTAACCTTTATCCGATCTCAAATGCCGAATCACTTGAGATAAAAGTTGCACCTGCAGGTTGGGTTTCACTTTACGCTACTGGTTTAGAGAGTTTTACCCCATCTATCCCGAGAGTCTTTTCAGCTAATCTGGAGAAAAAAAGTAATTTCCGTCCAATTTATAATAATGTTCCAACTGCAGCTAGGCAGGCGGTTCAAGCAGCGATAGATATCTGGTCTGAGAATTTTGTTTCGACCGTTCCTATAAATGTAAATATCACTTGGAGCAAACAAGTGAATGATTCTGTTTTGGCTTCTGCAAGTGCTAAGAATGTGTTTGCAAACTTTAATGGTGCACCTGATAGAACTCTTTACTACACATCAGCTCTAGCAAATGCATTAGCCGGTAGGGATTTAGACCTTAATGATGTAGAGTTAGAAATCGATATTGCTTCAACTGCCAATTGGTATTTCGGAATTGATGGAAATTGTCCACCGAGAAGTTATGACCTTGTCTCAGTGATTCTGCATGAGATGGCACATGGTTTGGGATTTATGTCTGGAAGTTATTACGACCAGGCAACTGGTGAAGGAAGAATTCTTCAGCCAACACCGTTTGATGCTTATGCTCAACTTCCAGATGGTAGGCGATTAGTCGATATGCCTTCACCTTCACTTGAAACTGGAAAAGCAATGACTTCAATTTTATATTGGTCTGGCGCGAATGGAGTTAGGGCTAATAATGGAATAAAGCCACTTCTTTTTACGCCAGCGATTTATGAACGAGGATCCTCAGTTAGTCACTTAGATGAAAAGACTTTTTCTAACACTGGCGAAAATGCTGCCATGACTCCGAATTTAGATGCTGGTGAAGTGTTTCATTTACCCGGATCCATTGTGTTGGCTATGTTTGAAGATTTAAGGCAAAAACCTCCTGCTGGAAAAGTAACTGGTGTTCCAGATTCACCACAGAATGTAAAGGCGTATGTGAGTGATAAAAGTGCAATTATTAAATTTGATCCACCACCAAATTTTAGATTTTCTCAAATTGATAATTACATGATAGAGAATTTGCAAACCGGAGTAGTCACTACTGCAACCGAAAGTCCAGTAATCATGACTGGTCTGAAAAATGGCAGTAAGTATGTTTTCTCAGTTTCAGCAGTAAATAGTGGTGGTTCATCGGTGGCAATAAAAAGCAATGAGGTGATTCCTGAAGCTGCCTGGAAGAGCAGTGTTATCGATAAGAATGCGGATGCCAAGTATTTAGATCACGCCATATTCGCAGGTAAACCAGTCGTTGCATACACCGATAGTAAATCTGGTGATTTAAAGCTAGCTACTTTCAATAACAAGTGGATCATTTCTACAGTTGATGGCAACAGCGCAAATTTGGGTAAAACACAAAATAATGTTGCTGGCTATATTTCAATGTGTACATCTAAAGAAAATAAGAAAGATTTATTACATATTTTTTATACAGATTTAACCAATAAAGATCTCAAATACGCTCTATATGATGGGAAAAAATGGAAGTATGAAATAGTTGATGGAAATGGAGAGCGTGCTCAGGATTATAAAGAGATAGTTAGGGTACGGGGTGCTTCAGATGTGTCAGTTTCTAATGCTTGCGCAGTTACTAGTGACGGTGTTCAAGTTTTTTACCGAGATGAATCGCAAGGAATTTTACTGGGGGCAGTTAAACAAGGTAATGAATGGGTATATGAAATTGTAGATGGCGAGAAGGATACTGAAAATAGAACTACAGGTGATGTTGGTTTTCATCTAAAAGCTTCTGTTAAGCAAGATCAGATACACCTTATTTATGACTCTGTAAAAGGTTTTGATGCAGAAAGAAATATCACTAGAGGTGAAATTAGATACGCTACTCGAAATAGTGCATCTTCACTTGACTGGAAATATAGAAACTTAGATCTTCCAAGTGATCGAATTTATGCAGCGGGTTATGATGTTGGAATTTATAACTCTTCAAAAGGAGTTGAGGTTGGTTGGTTTACAGCTAGCGGGTCATTGTTCCCAAATCCAGATTCACTTAAGTATCAAGAATTAAATTCTTTAACACCCAAATCAGTTCAACCCAATTCACACGGAACGCCTAACTCTCCAATTTCGATAGATTCAAAATCTATTTTATTTAGTTGCGAGCAAAGACTTTGTGCTTTAAATAAATCAAATAATACGACTACTTTAATTTCAAAAGAGAGCATACAAAAAGGTGGAAAGAGTGAGTGGATAACTGTAAATAAAATCAGATACGCCATTGCTGGCGTATCTGGAAAACTTACTTTGTTTAAATCTTAAATACTATTTTGCGTTACGTCGCTGAATTCTAGTTTTCTTAAGTAATTTTTTATGCTTCTTTTTTGCCATACGCTTGCGGCGTTTCTTGATTACTGAACCCATTTTGCTCCTTAGAGTTTTAACTGATGTTTGAAGTTTACTAGTTTATTAGGAGTAAACCAAAACTTTTACCCGAGTCGGTAACTAATACTGTGCCAATATCAGTGCTTGTATCTATAACTACCGCAGGTGAGGCAATTGTGTAGGCATTGATTAGCTCACCTTTTTTGCCCAACTCTAAAACGACTGGGGTTGGATTTTTTGGCTTCCAAGTGGGAATTCCCTTTATTGCACCTGATGAGACAAATGTTGCCCATGAATTTTTCCCAGCCGCAACCAAGGCTGTAGATCTACTTAAATAGCGAACATTCCACACTGGCTTACTCAAAGCAGAAAATTTAGTTACGGCTGCTTCAGTTTTATTTGAGTAAGTTACTTTCCCACCCTGAAGCAATCCTAGGTCAATTGAATCCCATGATCGACTAGTGCTCTTAAGTGTTGCTCTAGCTACCTGTTGAATAACTCCAGCGTTCGATATCCTCAAAGTAATTGCATCAACTTTTGCTATTGGTTTTGCTTTTAATATCTGTTCACTACTACTTCCAACTGCAGTGATGCTTGAATCATTATTAATGATTGCAGAATTGATTTGTGTTGATTTATTGCCAATAACTGAAATATTTGAGAAAACTCCTGACTTACTTGCGGATAAGAAAAAACCTCTTGTTAATACACCTGAGTAAGAGGTGCCTAAAATTATTAAATTACTTCCTGATACTAGTAACTTTTTTGGATAAATTACGTTTTCAGTTACATACTCAAATGAGTTAATTAGAGCTCCAGAATTACTTACCTGCCAAAGCTTTACTCTATTCATTGGCGAGCTCGGAGCTTGTATTGGATTTATTGGCACATTATCTGGATTTAATACTCCCGTAGGGTTGGTTGGTGGAGTAGGTTGAATTAGATTGTTACCTGCACCTACAACCCAAATACTGCCATCCTGGTCGAGTGCAATTGAAGTAGCAATCTCATTATTAAAATTACCTAACCTAAGACCCCAATTTTGTATCCCTGTTGCGGTGTAGCTAATTAAAAATCCATCACTTAATCCGCTTAGTGATCCGGTGACCCAATTAGAGCTAGGAGATTCAGAAGTTCCTGTAAGCAATATATTCTTACCGCTGATTGCAATATCACTTACTTGATCATTGTTTGAATAAGGTAAATCAACTAATGATTTTATAGCTTTGATGGATGCAGCATTAGAGCTATTTGGTACTGTAATTAAAAAAAGTAAAGCGAATAGAAAAACTTTTTTCAAGCCAACTCCTGAGACCTCTTTTTAGCAGCAGACATTGCCTCATGAATTATTTCTTCTAATTTATTCGAATTAAAAATCTCAAGTGCAGCAGCTGTAGTCCCGTTTGGACTAGTTACATTCTTCCTTAAAGTTGCTGCATCAATACCGCTCTCTTCTAACATTGCTGCAGAGCCAGTAATTGTGCCAATTGCAAGCTTGGTTGCAATTTCTTCACTCAAGCCAAGTTTTATTCCAGACTTGATCATTGACTCAACAAAACTAAAAAAATATGCAGGGCCAGAGCCGCTTAATGCCGTAACAGCATCTTGTTGTGACTCATCTACCTCAACTACTAATCCAGTATTTTCTAGTAGTGCTTTAGTTAACTCTAAATCATTTTTACTTGAGTTTGCACCAGCGGAAATTACAGATACTCCTCTACCAATTTGGGCTGGCGTATTTGGCATTACTCTAACAACTGAATTTTTTGAATTTAACTTACTCTCAATAAACTTAGTAGTCTTTCCAGCAGCAATTGAAATAAGCAAAGTACCTTGTTTTAAGTTACCACTTAAATCTAATAGCGTATTTTCAAGATCTTGTGGTTTAACGGCTAGAAAAATCACATCGCACATCTGGCCTATTTCGCTAATACTTTTGCGTTCAACCTGATACTTACTTACTACCTCTTTGGCCTTATCTTCACTTTTCTCACTTATAAATATTTGGTTAGATTTTACTGAAGAATTTAATAGGCTTTTAATCAAAGATGCGCCCATTACACCTGCACCAATAAAGCCAATACTTTTACCAGCTATAGCCTGACTCATACTTAAAGCCTACCCAATTAGTCTTTAACCTTGCTTAAGCCTTAAACTGCGACTCTATGAAATCTCAGAAAAAGTCTGACTCAAAATTAAGTAAAAATGAGTTTGCGCCGAATTTTGCACGGGATTGGGTTGAATTTAGAAACCCAGATAACTCTGAGGAGATATTCAAGTGCGACATAACATGGCTGACTTCCTATTGGCAATGTATATATGGAAATGGTTGCTGTGGAATTGACGCTGATAAGCCAGATGCTGGGTGTTGCTCTGACGGGGCTTACTACACCAACAAAATGGATGAAGAGCAGGTATTAAGAAGTGCTAAAAAATTAACTAAATCTGAATGGCAGTTTTATGATCAAGCACGTGATAAATCAAAGAAAAATTTAAATATAAGTGAAATCGGTTTAGATAAAGATCGAAAAACAAGAAAAATAAATGACTCTTGTATATTTCTAAATAGAGTTGGATACGAAGCACCTGGTTACACAGGTAAATTCGGATGCGCTCTACATCATCTTGCAAGTAAAGAAGGCTCACACCCTGTAGATACAAAACCAGATATTTGTTGGCAACTGCCATTGCATAGATCCTGGGAGGTTAGAGAAGTTGGTGATACAGAGGTAACTGTGGTGGTAATTGGTGAATATGAAAGATCTAACTGGGGTGAAGGTGGTGCTGATCTAGATTGGTATTGCACAAGTAACTCAGAGGCACATGTTGGAAAAATTCCGGTATATCAATCAAGCAAAACTGAATTGATAAAAATGATGGGCAAGGCAGGTTATTTAGAACTAGAAAAATTATGTGATAGTCGTATGGCCGCTATTGCTGCAACCAAAAAAGCTCAAAAGCGCCGTGAATTACCATTATTTGTGATTCACCCAGCGACAAGGGCTGTGCAAGAACAAAGATAGTCAGTGCTAGCCATTAGATTATTGCCATGGCTAAAGCTCCCGCAAAAGATCCATTTAGGTGTGTTGAGTGTGGCTGGAGTGCGACAAAGTGGGTTGGTAGATGTGGTGAGTGCCAAGCTTGGGGAACTGTTGAAGAAATATCCGCCCCTAAAAAACTTTCACTAGTTGCAGGCAATGTAACTTCAGCTGCCCGGCCAATTGGTGATGTTGATTTAGCAAGTGCAAAAGCTAGATCAAGTGGTGTTAGTGAATTAGATAGAGTTTTAGGTGGCGGTTTAGTACCAGGCGCTGCAATTTTATTAGCAGGTGAACCAGGTGTTGGTAAGTCAACATTATTGCTGACAGTTGCTGCTGAGACTGCTAAACAAGGCATTCTTTCGCTCTATATAAGTGGTGAAGAGTCTGCCTCCCAGGTGCGCCTACGAGCAGAGCGACTTAATGCAATTGATAAAAATTTATGGTTGGCTGCCGAATCTGATTTAGGCGCTGTCATCGCCCATATCGATTCAGTAAAACCAGAATTACTGGTAATTGATTCAATTCAAACTATTTCGAGCTCAACTGTCGATGGTGCACCTGG
>WLMP01000052.1 GCA_009700155.1 Actinomycetota bacterium | reverse complement strand
GCGTAATAGTAATTCGAGATCGCGCAAAAGTATTACCGCCAACCCCACGCATCAATAAAAGAGCTGCGAAGATACTTAAAGAAAACAACATAAGTAGAGTTTGGTTTGGCGCAGCAGCGCCATTAGCGCTAATGGCAAATGGTTTGCGTGCAGCTGGTGCTAAACATATTGTTGCTTTAACTCATGGTCATGAACTTTGGTGGGCTAAGATATTTTTATTTAAGAATTTAATGAGAAAAATAGTTAATAATGTTGACTATTTAGGATACTTAGGTAATTACACAAAAAGTGTGCTAACTAAAATTGGCGATCAAAGTAAATTTGTCCAAATAGCACCCGGTATTGATACTTCCTACTTCACGCCCCGAGCAATTAATAAAGAGCTTGTTTTAAAACATAGGTTAGAAGGAAGAAGGGTTGTAGTTTGTGTTGGCCGACTAGTTCATCGGAAGGGTCAGGATCAACTCATTGAAGCTATGCCTGAAGTTTTAATGAAATTTCCAGATGCTGTACTGCTTTTTGTTGGAGATGGTCCCATTAAAGGAATGTTAAAAAACTCTGCTAGACAACTGGGCGTAAGTAATCACATTGCATTTGCTGGCAAAGTTTCACACAGCTCTTTACCGGACTACATCTGTCTTGGTGAAATTTTTGCTATGCCTGTGAGATCAAGATTTTTTGGATTAGAAGTTGAAGGACTCGGAATTGTTTACCTTGAGGCAAGTGCTTGTGGGCTACCGGTCATCGCTGGAAACTCAGGCGGTGCACCCGATGCGGTTGTTCCAAACGTAACTGGCTTAGTAGTCAATGGCACCAATAAGAGTGAAATTGCAGATGCAATATGTAGATTACTTAAAGATCCAGTAGCTGCTAAACAAATGGGACAAGCTGGTCGGGGATGGGTCATCGAGAACTGGAAAAATTCCCACTGGTCTAATAAATTTAATGAATTACTTTTTAGGAATTAAATTTTCAGAAATAGCAATACTGACTGCTTGAGCCCTGTTTGAAGCACCAAGCTTTCTATAGATCGAAGCAAGATGAGTTTTAATTGTTGCCTCAGTTAAGAAAAGTACGCTGCCAAGTGCTGCGGCTGTAGTACCAGATGGCAAAAGTGAAAGCACCTCTATTTCACGTTCAGTTAGCTGAAAATTTTTTTTCGGACTTTGCGCTTTAAACTCACCTACTTTTACAAAATTTTGATCACTACTTGATATCGATTGAATAACTTCAATCAAATTCTCTATTGGGGCACCTTTTGTGACATACGCACAGGCACCTGCTGCTTTTGCAGAATTTAGCGTTTCAAGATCATCTTGAATTGTTAATACAATAAATTTACAATCAACCTTTGCTGAAATTGATGTTCTGATCAGGTCAATTCCACTATTTGCACCTAAGTTAACATCAACAATACATACCTTAGGTTTAGTGGAGTTAATTACCGCCAAGCCTTCAGCAACTGATGCGGCTTCACCCACAACTTTTAAACCGCTGGCAGAAAGTGCATTGATAAGCCCACTTCTTATAAGTGGATGGTCATCAACTAAAACAATGTTCACTAGCTCAAGGTAATTTCAACTTTTGTTCCTGATAATTCTGAAGTTATATCTATCTTGGCATCTATTAGTTCTAATCGTTCCTTAACCCCAGTAAGACCGTATGAGTCATCCTTGTTGGTTAGGCCACCTAAGCCATTATCTTTTATAACTATTTTTCCAGGCATCAAGTCTATTTGGATTAGATCACAATTAGAGTGGCGCTTTGCGTTGATTATCAACTCTCTGATTACTCGAATAATCTCAAATTTACTTGAAGAATCTATATCCATTTGGCCATTGACCTCTAGAGTAATTGATGAGTTGAATAAAACAGTCTCAGCCTGTTCTGTAATAATCTGATTACTGCTTTTACTTGACTCATGACGTAGCTCAAAAATTTCATCTCTAACCTGATTAATCAACCCGCTCAACGAAAAGCGGATATCGCGAATAACTCTGCGGTTTTTGTTATCTAAAGTTGGATCGCCAACTAATTGATCTAGTTGATAACCAACCGAGGCTAACTCTTGCGCCAATCCATCATGAAGCTCTCGGGCTAGCCGAGATCGTTCAGAATTAGGCGAAGAGTTCATCAATCTCGCGAGCAAACTGCTGCGAAACTACATGTCGCTTTACCGAAAGCTTAGCTGTTAACTGTCCACCAGGAATTGTGAAATCAACTGGAAGAATAGTGAATTTTCTAATTGATTCAGCGCGGCTGACAGCCTTATTTGTTTCATCAACTGCAGTTTGAATTACATCAATTAAGGTTGGGTCTTTAGCTAGCTCTGCAATGCTTGCATTTTCTTTCTTATTTGCCACAGCCCATGGCTTAATTGAATCTGGATCAATAGTAATTAAGGCAGCAATAAATGGTTTGTTGTCACCTACGACCATGCACTGGCTAATTAGTGGATGAGAGCGAAGTCGATCCTCTAGAACCGCAGGGGCAACATTCTTACCGCCAGCAGTAACAATTAGCTCTTTCTTTCTACCAGTAATTGATAAGTAACCTTCATCATCTAACTGACCTAAGTCACCTGATTTAAAGAATCCATCAGAGGTAAAAACTTCAGCATTTGCAGCATCATTTTGCCAGTACCCATTCATAACAATTGGGCCCTTGATTAATACTTCACCATCTTCAGCAATTTTTACTGTTGTACCTGGAATTGGCTTACCAACTGATCCAACTTTGTGTGATTTAGTAAGGTTTAATGTTGCACCTGCAGTTGTCTCAGTAAGGCCATAGCCTTCCAAAACTCTAACACCGGCACCACGGTAGAAGTGTCCTAGTCGAGAGCCTAGTGGGGCACCTCCAGAGATAGCAGCTTCAACTCTGCCACCAAGACCGGTACGAATCTTTGAGTAAACCAACTTATCAAATAATCCATGTTGTAATTTAAGTAACGGTGAAAACTTTTTAGTATCAAGTGACTGACTGTAAGCAATTGCAACCTCTGCTGCTTTATGAAATATTTTTCCTTTTCCAGCAGCTTGAGCTTTTGCCTCAGCTCCGTTGTAAATCTTTTCAAATATTCGAGGTACTGCCAAAACAAATGTTGGCTTGAACGAAGCAAGATCGGCTGGCAATTTTGTTAGATCACTGCAGTGAGCAAGGTGTAATCCAGCAGTAATTGAACCAATTTGCACCATTCGACCAAAAACGTGAGCGACTGGTAAAAATAGAAGTGTTGAGCCACCAGGTTTTAGAAATAGGTCACTGGCCCCACTTACAACATTTCCGCACTCAGAAAGAAAGTTTCCATGGGTTAACTGCACACCTTTTGGTTTTCCAGTTGTACCGGAGGTATAAATCAATGTTGCCAAAGTTTCTGGCTTTAATGCATCTCTTCGCTTAGAAATTTCATCATCGCTAATTGACTTTCCACTTGCACTTAATGTTGAAAGCAAATTATCAGTTATATTCCACACATTTTTACAAGCTGCAGGTAAAACTGGCTTAACTAAATCGACCAATGCTGGAGTTTCAACAATTATTGCAACAGCAGAAGAGTCAGTCAGAATCCATTCAACCTGTTCAGCACTAGATGTTTCATAAATCGGGACAGAAACAGCTCCTGCATACCAAATTGCAAAATCTAAAACAGTCCATTCATATCTAGTTTTTGCCATAATTCCGACACGATCGCCAACATTAATACCGGCAGCAATTAAGCCCTTGGCTACAGATTTAATCTCTGCTTCATACTCATGAGCGGTAACTGGTTGCCAACCATCACCTAGTGGGCGTGAGACTAAGACGCGCTTAGGCTCTTTAGCGGCTCGATCCGCTATTAGATTTGTTAAATTTCCAGAGGTTGCAGCAGGGACTAGCGCAGGAACGGTTATTTGATTCATGAGCACACGCTACCTGTTAACAGGGCATTTTTGCTAGCCCCTAGCCAGGCTTTTTCTTAATGTTAAAAGTCGGGATTACTTAGCGGTAGCCTTACGCCATGTCTAATCCAACTACTTCTACTATTTCGATCTCAGCAACCGCAGATGATGTTAGAGCGGTTCTATTTGATATTGCCAATTACCCTAGCTGGTCAACCTCCTTTAAAGCAGCAACTGTGATTTCATCTGATGCGCAAGGTCGGCCTACTCAGGTAAAACTCAGCGTTGATGCTGGAGCTTTGAAAGATAAACCAACTTTAAATTACGACTGGTCGGCGTATCCAGATCGTGTTGATTTCTCACTTGAAGATGCCGATTTATTAACTGAAATGACAGGTGCCTTCATTGTTAAAGATAACAATGATGAAACTGAGGTTACATTTGAAATGACCGTAGCGCTGTCGATGCCAGTTCCAGAAATGATGCGCACTAAGGCTGAGAAGTCAACAATTGACTTAGCGTTAAAACAGTTGAAGGAAAAGCTAGAAAATTAATAAAGCGTGAAAATTTCTAGTTCAGCCTTAACAATCGGTGTCGATATTGGTGGGACTAAGGTTTCTGCTGGAGTAGTTGATTCAGATGGAAATATAATTTCATCTGATAGAAGATCAACTCCAGCATCAGGCGGTGTTGAGTTAATAGCTACAATTACTGACTTAATTACATCATTTCAATCACAATATGAAATTGCAGGAATTGGCATAAGCGTTGCTGCCCTAATCTCAGCAGATCAGGGCACAATTGTAGGTGCACCAAATATCGCAAACTTAAGCAAGCTCAACTTTGTAGAAGAATTAAAAAAATCTTTCAGCTTGCCAGTAGTTGCTGAAAACGATGCGAATTCAGCTATGTGGGCAGAGTATAAATTTGGTAATGCAAAAAATCTTAACCCAGTGATGTTCTTCATAATTGGAACTGGTATGGGTGGGGGATTAGTAATTGATGGAAAACTATTTAAAGGTGCAAATGGCATTGGCGCAGAGTTTGGCCACATGAATGTGCAACCAAATGGAATTAAATGTGGTTGTGGAGCAAATGGTTGTATTGAGCAGTATGCATCCGGAAGTGCGCTTATGCGTTATGCCAAAGAGGAGATGAAAGCAGATCCGATTAAGGCTAAAGAACTATTGAAGTATTCAGATGCATCTGGTGATATATCTGGTGCAACTTTAACTACGGCAGCAAAGCAAGGAAATGAGATCGCATTATCAGCATTTAATAAGCAGGCTGATTGGCTTGGGTCTGCATGCGCTTCTTACACTCTTTTATTAGATCCACAAGCAATCGTAATTGGCGGTGGCGTAGTAGAAGCTGGTGAACTGTTTCTAAATCCGGTCAGATTAGCTATGGAAAAATATATGCCTTTTGCTGGAACACATTCACTACCAAAAATTGTTGCAGCTAAGTATGGCAATGATGCTGGATTAATTGGTGCTGCAGATTTAGTTAGAGGCTAGTTCCATCGTCAAATTTATCTTCAGACCTAGCTGTGCGCCAGATAATTGTTGCAACCGATCCTAAAAAACCTAGAACAGCTGGCCAACTACCAAATATTTCAAAATCTGAAATTAGGTATATAGCAAAATATGCACCGCTGGCTACAAGTAATGAAATTGATAATCTCTGAGCTGAGTCTAATTTAATTGGCTTTGGGTTTGGTGGGATGAAGCTTTCTGCTACCTCTATCTGATCTAATTGATCTAAGTATGAGGTAGGGGCTGATTGGTCAAGTGAAAGACCTGAAATTATTGAATCAAACTCAGCATCTACAAGATCACTTTCATCAAAATCTGTACTTCGCTTTAGCGCACCAGCTAGTACATCCTCAATAAATATCTTGCTTTCAATATTCAGCTTATCTAAATCATAATCCAGAGGCACATTATGAAAAGATTTTTCAAAAACTACCTCTCTAATATGAGTAGATGAAACATGATCGATAATTGTTGAAGAGTTTTTTGGATCAACTGCATGATCATTAATTGAATATGCAACTAGCATTGGCAAATCAACTAGATATAAATCCCTTTCAACATTTACCCAAAGTTTTCGAAGTGAATCTAGAGCCTTTAACGGTGTGCGGCCATAGCTATGTTTTGGTGGGTTTGATTTAGCAATATCGGTGGGCCCTTTTTTGATTGAGGGAATTATAAATTTTAACAGGGGAGTAAGTTTTAAAATTAGCCTTCGGTCATGCACTGATGGGTTAAGTAGAATTAAACCTTCAATCTCACTTCCTCTTACCTGAGCTAACTTAAGAGCTAAGGCGCCACCCATCGAAAAACCGGCTATGAAAATTCGATTACATTTACCTTGTAATTCTAAAAAAGATTCTTCAACTTCCTTATACCAATCCTGCCAAG
>WLMP01000051.1 GCA_009700155.1 Actinomycetota bacterium | reverse complement strand
ATTATTGTAATTAGAACTATGAGTAAGGCCTTTGCATTTGCTGGGGTTCGCCTTGGCTACTTGGTAGCAAAACCAGAGGTTATAGAGGCCATAATGTTAGTAAGGCTGCCTTACCACTTAAGCACATTAACTCAATGCGCAGCCGAAGTAGCCTTAGAAAATACTGACCAACTTTTAGATCAAGTTTCTGAGTTAGTTTCTTCGCGCGATAAATTGATTGCAGAGTTAGTAAGTATGGGACTTAAAGTTATGCCGACTGAGGCAAACTTTATTCTCTTTTCTGGGTTTAAAGGTAGCTCTTCTCAATTATGGCAAGCCCTTGTTGAGCATGGCGTATTGGTTAGAGATGTAGGATTGCCTGGCTACCTACGGGTTACAGTTGGCACAGAGGCAGAAAATCGTAAATTTGTTACCGAACTAAAATTCTTAGTGAATGGGGATAAAAAGTGAGAACAGCTAGAGTTGAAAGAAAAACTAAGGAATCTGAAGTTTTAGTTGAGTTAAATATTGATGGAACTGGCACAACCTCAATTAGTACTGGTGAGCCTTTTTTTGATCATATGCTTGAGCAACTTGGTAAGCACTCAGGATTTGATATCACAGTTAAAACAGTCGGTGATATTTCTGTGGATTCTCACCACAGTGTCGAAGATACTTCGCTAGCACTTGGTCAAGCAATAAAAGAGGCACTCGGTGACAAAGCTGGTATTAGAAGATTTGGTGATGCCCTAGTTCCATTAGATGAAGTTTTAGTTCAAGTTGCAGTAGATCTATCTGGCAGGCCATATCTTGTTCACCATCAGCCACAAATCGTGGAATTAATTGGCACCTTTGACACAACTTTAGGAAAGCACATTTGGGAGTCAATTGTTGCCCAAGCTCAAATTGCACTTCATGTTCGAGTATTAGAGGGATCAAATGCGCACCATGTTTTAGAGGCACAATTCAAAGCAGTGGCTCGTGCGTTAAAGGATGCAGTCTCACTAGATAAACAAGTAAAGGGAATTCCTTCAACTAAAGGTACGCTGTAATTTGATCGCAATTTTAGATTATGGCTCTGGAAATTTACGTTCGGCGTTAAAGGCTTTTCAAAATACTGGAAAAAATGTAGTTGTCACAAGTGAAGTTGAGGTAGCAAAAAGTGCCCAGGCATTAGTAATTCCTGGAGTTGGTGCTTTTTCTGCCTGCATGGCTTCATTAAATAAAGTTCAAGCAAAAGAGATAATCGCTCATAGGGTTTCTAATCAATTACCAATATTTGGAATCTGTGTTGGCTTACAAGTTTTATTCTCAGAAAGCCAAGAGTCTTCAGAGCAAAAGCCTGAGTCAGGCTTAGGTGTTTGGCCTAATAAAGTTGTCAGATTATCTAATCCAATACTTCCCCATATGGGATGGAATACAGTGCAAGCAGGTCAGGGTTCAAAACTATTTAACGGATTAAACCAAGAAAAGTTTTACTTCGTTCACTCCTATGCAGTAATTGAGCCAGCCGGCCAAGTAAGTAGTTGGTGTGATTATGGTCAGAAATTTCTAGCAGCTGTTGAGGATGGACCGATTGTTGCTACCCAATTTCACCCAGAAAAATCTGGCAAAGCTGGCTTAAAATTGATAAGTAATTGGGTTGATTCATTATGAGTAAATTTGAGTTACTACCTGCTGTAGATATCAAGCAAGGTAAAGCGGTTAGATTAAAGCAGGGTGAAATAAGTGATAAAACAGTTTATGGATCCCCAGTTGAATGTGCATTAGATTTCCAAAACTCTGGTGCAGATTGGTTACACCTAGTAGATCTAGATGCAGCATTTGGTGTTGGTAGTAACTCAGAGATTGTTTTAGAGGTAATTAACTCACTTAATATTAGGGTTGAGTTATCAGGTGGAATACGCACAGATGAATCTTTAGCTAAAGCACTGGCTACTAACTGTGATCGAGTAATTCTAGGAACTGCAGCACTTGAAGATCCCAGCTGGAGCAGTAAGGTAATTAAAAAGTATGGCGAAAAAATTGCGGTAAGTCTTGATGTTAGAGGTGAAACATTAGCTGCTAGAGGCTGGGTTAGAGAGGGTGGAAATCTATATGAGGCAATCACTCGCCTAGCCGCTGATGGCTGTGCGATGTTTATTGTCACCGATATTAGTAAGGATGGCACTTTGCAAGGTCCAAACTTTGAGCTACTTGAAAAGGTTTGTAAATTTAGTCAGGTTCCAGTTATTGCTAGCGGTGGAGTTTCATCATTAGCAGACTTAAAGAGGTTAATATCAATGCAAGATATTGGTATTAAAGGTGCAATAGTTGGTAAAGCACTTTATGAAGGTGCCTTCACAGTTGAAGAAGCTTTAGCGGTAGTTAAACCATGACTCTTTGTGTTCGAATCATCCCATGTCTAGATGTAGATGCTGGCCGTGTAGTTAAAGGGGTTAATTTTAAGAATTTAGCTGATGCTGGTGATCCTGTTGAGATGGCAAGTTTATACAGCGCAGAGGGTGCAGATGAGATTACTTTCTTAGATATCTCAGCCTCTGCCAATAATGCACCAACTACCTTAGATGTTGTTAGAAAGACTGCTGAACAGGTGTTTATTCCATTAACTGTTGGTGGTGGCGTAAGATCAGTAGAAGATGTTGATAAATTACTTAGGGCTGGTGCAGATAAGATTTCAATAAATACTGCAGCACTAAATCGCCCAGAGTTAATTTCAGAGATTGCTCAAAGATTTGGCCAACAGGTTTTGGTACTTTCGGTTGATGCCAGAAGAGCTGCCACTGAATCCGGATTTGAAGTAACTACCCATGGTGGCAAAGTTTCTGCCGGCCTAGATGCAATTACATGGATTAAACAGGCAAGCCAACTTGGTATTGGTGAAATATTGCTCAACTCCATGGATGCAGATGGAACAAAATCTGGTTTTGATCTTCAAATGATCAAGGCGGTCAGATCAGTTACTTCAGTGCCACTAATTGCAAGTGGCGGTGCTGGAAAGCTTGAAGATTTTGAAGCAGCACTGGTTGCAGGTGCTAATGCTTTATTAGCAGCGAGTGTTTTCCACTTTGGCACCTTTAAAATAATTGATGTTAAGAATTTTCTTTCCAATAGGGGCTACCCTATGCGTTTAGAGTCAAACAGTTAGGAGTCTAAACTCTAATGAATGAGCAACTCTCACCTGAGATTTTGGCTTTACTTAAAGATCCAAACACTTTAATTCCAGTAGTTGTGCAAGATAAAGATAGTAATGAAGTATTAATGCTTGCTTATATGAATACTCAATCGCTAGCTATTTCAGTTGCAACTGGTAAGGCTACATACTGGAGTCGATCTAGAAATGAATTATGGGAAAAGGGTTTGACCTCTGGAAACTCGCAAATTATTCACTCTATTTCTATAGATTGCGATGGGGATTCAATTTTGCTAAAAGTTGAGCAACAAGGTGCTGCTTGCCATACCGGGAATAAAAGTTGCTTTTATCGGACGATTTCCTAGATTACTTATCAAGGTAGTATTGATCCATGCTTGATCTAGTCACAATTGGTCGAATTAGCGTTGATTTATATGGTCAAGAAATTGGTAAAGGGTTATCAGATCCACAAACATTTAGAAAAGCTGTTGGCGGTAGTCCAACTAATGTAGCAATTGGTGTGGCTAGATATGGCCATAAAAGCGCGGTAGTAACTGGCGTAGGTAAAGATGAATTAGGAAAATATGCGATTAATGAATTAAAGAAATTTAATGTTTCAACTGAGTTTGTTTCTGTTGTAGAAGGTGTAACTCCAATAGTTGTAGCTGGAGTCAAAGATCCTGATAATCCAGAGTTTGTTTTTTACCGCCAGCCACAAGCTCCGGATGTGCAAATTGAGTTAACTGATAAATTAAAACAAGCAGTAGATGATGCCAAGATATTTTGGTTTACTGGTTCAACTTTAGCTGCGCAACCACTTGCCTCAACTGTAGATTCTTTGCTCAAAAGCAGAGAAAACAAAGAAGTTATATTTGACCTAGATTATCGACCATCTTTTTGGCCTAACCAAGATACGGCCAGTGAAAAAATATCAGCTGCATTAAAATATGCAACTGTTGCAATTGGAAATTTACAAGAGTGCGCTGTAGCAACCAAGTTAGCTGCTAATTTAAGTGCGGTTGATTACGCTAAAGCACTTTTAAAATCCGGTGTGCGTTTAGCTATTGTCAAAGGTGGACCAAATGGAGTTTTGGTCGCCGATGAGAATTCAGTTACCGAGATTGCTGGTATTAGGGTCACAACTAGATGTGGGCTAGGCGCCGGTGATGCTTTTGGTGCAGCTGTTGTACATGGCATCTTATCTGGCTGGTCGCCAAATGAAAGTGTAGCTTTTGCAAATGCCGCTGGTGCTTATGTTGCCAGTCAGTTAATGTGTAGCGACGCTATGCCAACTGAGGAACAGGTTAGGGGCTTACTTAATTGAGATTCTATCCAGTTAGTACTCAACCACAAGTAATAACGCCAAAGAAAGCAGGTTGGAGTTATAGCGGGCTAGCAATTTTAAATATTGATGTTAAAGAGTACAAAATAGACTCAAACTTATTACTTAATAGCGAGGCTGCTCTAATTCCACTTATTGGTGAGCAAATTAATGTATTAGTTGATGGAGTCAAATACAAACTTAATGGTAGATCTGGAGTTTTTGCCGATGCAACAGATTGGTTATACCTTGCGCCAAATAGCAACGTTACAGTTTTAGCTGATACAAAGTGTGAATTAGCACTTGCTACATCAGTTGCAGAATCTAGATTCAAAACCAAGTATGTTGCAAAAAGTGATCTATATGAATTACGTGGCGCAGCAGATGCTTCAAGGCAAGTTAGGCCTTTTATGCACCCAGATGTATTTGATCAGGCAGATCGATTAATGGCGGTAGAGTTAATAACACCAGATGGAAATTGGTCTTCATTCCCACCACACAGACATGACAACATTGCAGGTTCACCAGTTAATAATGAAGAGATCTATTACTTTAGAATTGGTAAAGAGCGATCAAGACATGGCCACCCTGAGGGCTTTGGTTTTCATAGAACTTATACTGCTGCTGAAGATCCACAACCATTTAATGACACAGTTACTGTGCGTGATGGCGATATTTATCTTGTTCCAAGGGGGTTTCATGGCCCTTGCGTAGCAATGCCAGGGTATCCGATGTACTACTTGAATGTATTAGCTGGTCCGAATTCAAAACGGAGTATGGATTTTTGTGATGATCCCGAGCATGCTTGGCTGCGGGAAAGTTGGAAAGACCAAATGGTAGATCCAAGATTGCCATGGAAAAGCGAGTAGAGATGACTTGGTGCCTATCATGACAATCATGACAACTGCAGATGCAATAATTAAATGGAGTATTGCCCAAAAAGTTTTGATAGATGATCAAGTTGTGCCTTATTTTCCAGCTACCTTTGCAATCTTTGGCCATGGCAATGCATTAAGTATTGGTCAAGCACTTAGCAATGAGAGTAAGAATATGACTACATACCGTGGTCAAACTGAGGAAGGTATGGCATTAGCTGCAGTTGCTTACGCAAAAGCTATGCGCAGACAACAAGTTGGAATTGTCACTACATCTATTGGGCCAGGTGCAACTAATGTAATAACTGCTGCGGCAGTGGCAATGGCAAATAGATTACCGCTGTTGATTTTAGTTGGTGATGCTTTTCAATCTAGGAATCCAGATCCAGTTCTACAACAGGTAGAACACTTTGATCAACCTTCGATTACTGTTAATGATGCATTTCGCCCCGTAGTTAGATATTGGGATCGCATAACAAGCCCATCCCAAATTCTTACTAGCTTGCCTCAGGCTCTTTCAACGATGTTAGATCCTGCTACATGTGGGCCAGTATGTATCGCACTTCCCCAAGATATCCAGGCAGAAAGTTTTGATTTTCCTGATGAATTTTTTGAAGAGAAAATTGTAAAGATTCCAAGACCAAGAGCTGACTCATCCGAGTTAGCGATGGCAGCTACTTTAATTGCAAGAGCGAAGAAGCCAATAATTGTTGCTGGTGGTGGTATTCATTACTCACTAGCTGAGAAAGAGTTATCTGAGTTTGCTAGTGCGTTTTCAATTCCGGTAGTTGAAACTATGGCTGGTAAAAGTTCACTAGTTTGGAATGATACGGCTTTGGTTGGACCACTGGGTGTAACTGGATCTGATCCAGTTAATCAATTAGTAGATGAATCTGATTTAATCATTGCAATTGGAACTCGATTACAAGATTTTACTACTGGCTCTTGGACCTTATTTGGTAATAAAAAGATAATTGCTATTAATACAGCTCGTTTTGATGCTATTAAGCGTCATGGTGTT
>WLMP01000050.1 GCA_009700155.1 Actinomycetota bacterium | reverse complement strand
TTTTGTTGAAGGTTTTGTTACCGCTTCTTTAATCTTTGTTATCGGACCACTTGCAATTTTAGGAAGCATCTCAGATGGTATGGGTACGGGAATTGATCAACTTGTCCTTAAAAGTACTTTAGATGGATTTGCAGCATTAGCATTTGCTGCATCCCTTGGCTGGGGTGTAGTACTTTCCAGCATTCCAGTTGGGATTTATCAATTCGCATGGACAGCTATAGGTCTTTTTCTCGGAGCAATTCTTGCTGATTATCAGATATTAGCTATGACCACTGTTGGTGGAATTTTACTAATTGGAATTTCATTAAGGTTGCTACGTATTAAAACAATTGAGATCGGTAATCTCTTACCGGCACTTGCTTTAGCGCCGCTACTGGCGTTAGCGGCGCATCAGTTTATTTAAAAAGTGGCAGCGTCAATCACAAAGCGATATTTAACATCGCTTGCAACTGTTCGATCATAAGCTTTATTTATATAGTCGGCTTTTATAACCTCAACATCGCTGACAATATTGTGCTGGCCACAAAAATTAAGCATTTCCTGTAACTCGGCCATTCCACCGATCATCGATCCAGCAAGAGAGCGTCGTTGGCCAAGCAATGTGCCGGCATTAACTGCGTAAGGCTTACCGGGTAAACCGATAACAACCAAAGTACCATCCAACTTTAATAGTTGTAGATAAGGCTCTAGATCTAGATCTGCTGATACTGTATTAAGAATTAGATCGTAGCTTTGCTTGTACTTATCCAATTCCTTAGCATCTTTAGTAAGAATAAAGTGATCTGCACCCATCCGTTTAGCATCAGCTTCCTTTTCTGGCGAGTGAGAGAAAACTGTTGTCTCAGCGCCAAGGGCGTGAGCAAACTTAACTCCCATATGACCCAATCCACCAAGTCCCATTACGCCAACTTTCTTTCCTGGCCCTGCCTTCCAATTTTTTAATGGTGAGTACAAAGTAATACCGGCACACATTAGGGGAGCAACACCAGCAGGATCTAGATTGCTAGGAACATGAACAGCATAATCTTCATCGATTACAAATTTATTTGAGTAGCCACCTAAAGCAATTGTTTTACCATCTCGCTCATAGGCGTTATAAGTACCTGTCATACCTTCAACACAGTACTGTTCTAAACCTGCATTACAACTTGCACACTTGCGACAAGAGTCAATAAAAACACCAACACCAATACTTTCACCAACTTTAAATTTACTTACCTGTGAACCAACTTGAGTAACTTTTCCAACAATTTCATGGCCTGGGACCATTGGAAATATCGCAGGACCCCACTCTTCACGTGCTTGATGAATATCGGAGTGACAAATACCAGCATAGGAAATATCTAACGCAACATCTCTTGGACGAAGCTCTCTACGATCAAAGTCATAACTTTCAAGTGGAGCTTTGGCACTTTTTACTACGTAACCCTTGGTTTTCATTTGTCTCCTAATTATTAAATGGTAGTGGTTGTTCTGATGCTGGATTAGAAACTTTTGATGTCACATTTCTCATATGGTGCCTTCTACATAGTACTTCGTAGGCAACATTTGAACTTGTACTTACATCTCCTACAACAACTTGTTCTCCCTCTGTGACCATCTTACCGCCAACTGTTCTGGCGTTATGGGTTGCACGTTCTCCGCACCAACATAGGGCCTCAACCTGAAGCGTCTGAACCCGATCTGCAAGTTCAACCAGGCGAGCACTCCCCGGGAAGAGTTTGGTACGAAAATCAGAGAGAATACCAAAGGCGTAAACATCTATACCAAGCCCATCGACAATCTTTGCTAGCTGCTCGATTTGAGTAGGTGTATAGAACTGTGCCTCATCGCAAATAATAAAATTAATACGTCCACCAATTGATAGCCGCTCAACAATTAACTTATGAATATCCATATCTTCATCTACTTCAAGTGCATCAATCTGTAAACCTAATCGAGAAGAAATTAATCCCTTGCCGGCTCTATCTTTACTTGTAAAAATAACTCCATCACGACCTCTAGATCTATGATTATGTGCAGTTTGCAATGCGAGGGTAGATTTACCACTATCCATAGTTCCGCAGTAATAAATTAATTCAGCCATGTAGTCATTCTGCCAATATTGTGTGAGTTTGTAAGCCAGGCAAGGCTCGGGCGATTTGTGATCTACCACCTAGCTGTGCAATTTCAAGCAAAAAAACTACGGCAGTAGGAACTAAGCCTGCCTGCTTTAGAAGTTGGGCAGCAGCTACTGCTGTTCCTCCAGTTGCCAAGACATCATCGACTACAAGCACCCGCTTGCCTGCATCTATCAAACCAGAATGGATTTCAAGTGTTGCCTGGCCATACTCCAAATCATAACTTTTGGAAATCGTTTGCCCTGGCAATTTTCCACTCTTGCGGATTGGAATAAAACCTTTACCGGCAATTGCGCAAACTGCAGAAGCAAATATGAATCCTCGGGCTTCAATGCCGGCCACATAATCGCAATCTTGAGCAAACTTAGCTATTTGGTTACAACATTCTATAAAGGCATCACCATCTGCAATCAACGGAGTTATATCTTTAAAAACAATTCCAGGCTTAGGAAAGTCAGGGATAACACGAATTAATTCATTAAGGTTGCGATCCATATTCAAATCATATTGAGTAAGTCAATTACGCGTGTCCGGGAGGGGAGTTGAACCCCTAAGCCCTTACGGGCACTAACACCTCAAGCTAGCGCGTCTGCCAATTCCGCCACCTGGACCTATTGCTATTTTAACGCAATACCAATTCAAGGGAAATCATGTATCTGTAGTATGAGCCTATGAGGTTAAATTCAGATCAGATAAAAGAGTTGGAAGATGAAGCGGTATTGCTTTGTCAGGAGTTGATCCGTTTTCCAAGTGTTAATCATGGTGAAGGTCTTGGAGATGAGAAAGCGATCGCTCAATATGTCGCCAACAAACTATCTGAAGTCGGAATTAAATCTGAACTAATTGAATCTGCTCCAAATCGGGTTAATGTCGTGGCGAAAATCGCAGGTAGTGACACAACAAGACCAGGGTTAGTGCTGCACGGACATCTAGATGTTGTGCCGGTGACAGCTGAGGATTGGTCAGTTGAGCCTTTTAGTGGTGAGATTAAAGATGGTTTTATTTGGGGCCGTGGCGCTGTTGATATGAAAGATATGGATGCCATGATGCTTGCAACAGTGAGAATGTGGAAAAGAATTGGTTATCAACCTCCTCGTAATATTTTATTGATCTTTTTCGCCGACGAAGAAGCATCAGGCACTTACGGCTCTAGATGGCTAGTAAAGAATAGACCTGAATTATTTGCTGGCTACAGTGAGGCTGTATCTGAAGTAGGTGGGTTCTCTGTGACTATTACTGGAAACCATAGGCTCTATCTTGTTGAAGCAGCACAAAAAGGAATTCAGTGGCTTAAGTTGAGTGCTAAGGGCACTGCTGGGCATGGCTCATTTATCAATACTGATAATGCCGTAACAAAGATTGGAAAAGCAGTAGCTCGTATAGGTGATTATGAATGGCCACAAATAGAAACTAAAACCAGTGGTTTATTGTTTAGAAAAATAGCTGAGCTAACTGGGGATGTTTATGACCGTAGCAATGTAAAGCCACTTCTGAAGCATCTTGGAAAAGCTTCAAAAATGATTGGTGCTACGATTTCAAATACAGCAAATCCAACAATGCTTGAAGCTGGCTACAAAGCTAATGTCATTCCACAAAGTGCAAGTGCAGTAATTGATGGCAGATTCCTTCCAGGACATGAAGATCAACTACATGAGACTATAAAGAAGCTAGCTGGAGATGATGTTGAAGTTGAAGTTTTAACTCGAGATATAGCACTAGAGGCAGAATTCTCCGGCCAACTAGTCGAAGCTATGTGCAATGCGATTCAGAATGAAGATGCTGAAGGAATTCCAGTTCCTTATCTAATGAGCGGTGGTACAGATAATAAAGCCCTGAGTGATTTAGGAATTATTGGTTATGGGTTCTCACCACTTAGGCTCCCAGATGATCTAGATTTCTTTTCACTATTTCATGGCGTGGATGAACGTGTTCCGGTTGAAGGAATAAAATTTGGCGTTAGAGTGCTTTATGAGTTTCTAGAGAACGTCTAGATATTTTCAGAGATTTCATCTAAGGCAAGTCTTACCTGTTGTGGAAGTACAATTTGTTCAACTGTTAGTATCCCTCTTAATTGTGCTCCAGTTCTAGCACCTACCAAGGTTGTAGTAACTCCAGGAGCATCTCTAACCCAAGATAGTGCTACCTCTAATGGTGAGTAACCTAGACCGTCAGCTGCAACACAAACTGCTTCAACTATTTGCTTTGATTTATCTGAAAGATAGGGTTCAACAAAGTTTGCAAAATGTGGGGACGCACCTCTTGAATCAGATGGCACTCCGTTTCGATATTTTCCAGTTAGAACACCGCGACCGAGCGGTGACCATGCAATAAAACTAACACCAAGTGCATCTGATGCCGGAATTAATTCAGCCTCAGCCTTACGGTTTAATAGCGAGTATTCATTTTGAGTTGATGTGATTGCAGCTTTTCCAAATATTGGATTTTGCAGTGTGGCAGATCTTGCTAACTGCCAGCCATTAAAGTTACAGATTCCAACGTATCTTACTTTTCCAGAGCTAACTGCATAATCTAATGCCGATAATGTTTCTTCAAGTGGAGTATTTTTATCCCAACTTTGAATCTGCCAAAGATCAATATGTTCGATATTTAATCTAGCTAATGATTTATCAAGATCTGAAATTAGGTCATTTCTAGAGTTACTTATCTGCCGAACTCCATCTTTAAAAGATACTCCAGCTTTGGTTGAGATAAACAAATTCTCTCGCTTAACCAATGTTCCAATAAATCCGCCTAGAACCCGTTCGGCATCGCCATCTCCATAGATCGCGGCAGTATCAACAAAGTTTCCACCAGCTTCTACAAACTCTTGAAGTTGCTGGGCTGCTTCATTCTCATCGGTATCCCGGCCCCAGGTCATAGTGCCTAGTCCTAATCGAGAGACCGACACCCCGCCCATCCTGCGCATTTCCATGGCTGGCAGATTAGCAACAAGTGGCTTAAAAGATCGGTAACCTTGCCAAATGCCTATTGTTTATCTTCTTCGCCATGCTCAATCAACAGCTAACATTAAAGGCATACTTGCTGGAAGAGACAATTCTGTTGAGTTAACCAAAAAGGGATTTAAGCAGGCAAAAAATCTTGTTCCAGTCATCGAACAACTTAAAATTGCAAAGATCTATTGCAGTCCGCTTACAAGATGCATTCAAACTATTGATCCCTATATGCAAAAAAGAGCAAATACGTCTTTTAATGTAGATGAGAGATTAATTGAAATGGATTACGGGAGCTGGTCTGGTAAGAAACTTTCTAGCTTAGCTAGCAAGCGTGAATGGCGAATTGTTCAGAGCAAACCATCAAGTTTTACCTTTCCAAAGGGTGAGAGTTTTCGATCTATGCGAGCACGTGTTGAATCGATTCTGAAGGAGTTATCAAATCAGAAGCAACCGATCTTGTTGGTCACACATGGCGATATTATAAAAATGTTCTTAGCGGCAGCTGTTGGGCTAAAAACTGATGATTTTCAAAGATTTGTTGTTGAGCCTGGGTCTATATCCACAATTAGTATTAACAAGGGCAGCTATTCAATAGTAAGCAGTAATACCAATTCTTCGGCTGCATTAAATAATCCAATTACAAATGTTATTGGTGGGGGAGACTTCATAGCCAAGGGATTTAAGTGGTGGAATCGCTAATGCCAAGAATTGTTTATCGCCATGAACCAGCTACTAGATTTATAGTAAGTGCTATTGGCCAACCTGGCGAGCGAGAGTTTTTTATTCAAGTAAAGTCTAAGGATGCTATAAATACTTTAGCTATTGATAAGAATCAAGTTATTGCGCTTACTCAGAGATTTGAAGAGTTGGTAAGGGAATTAAGACGTGCTCAGATGTTAACAACTGAGGAGTCATCTGCAAGCCCATTAATTGATGATAAGCCACTTGAGCTTCCAATCGAGCAAGATTTTCAAATTGGAGTAATTAGCATTACCTGGGAATCTGATCATGTAGTGGTTAATATTCAAGCTGCATCTCAGGATGATGAATTAGTTCTAGATGATTTAGAAAGTGGACCCGATCTTGTAATTGCCACACTACAGATTAATCAGGTCAAGGGATTTTGTGAGCGTGCCAAAATGGTAGTTAGTGCGGGTAGACCAGCATGTCCTTTCTGTTCACTTCCAGTAGATCCAAATGGGCATCTTTGTCCAAGAGCTAATGGTTATCGCAGATGAGTGTAAGTATGCAAACTTTATTGAGTCAGAGTATGCGAGTTGTTGGCAGATTAATCGATGCCTCCAATGCAACGCTATTAGCTGAGATTGAGTTCGATAACCAAACTCAAAAAGTAATATACAAGCCAGTTGCAGGAGAAAAGCCATTATGGGATTTTCAAGATGGAAATCTTGCTCATCGTGAGTATTGCGCTTTTCTTCTAAGCAACCGTGCTGGCTTTGACCTGGTTCCAAATACTGTATTACGTGATGGCCCCTTTGGTTTCGGAATGGTGCAAGAGTGGATTGATACTGATGAAGAGATCGACATTATCAATTTTGCTCAAAGTGATGATTCTCA
>WLMP01000005.1 GCA_009700155.1 Actinomycetota bacterium | reverse complement strand
CGGCTTTTTTCTAATTAACATAAACAAGCCAAAACCCACAACACTAGTAACTAATACACCGATTACCCCAGAAGCACCAACAGATAATCTCTCATTATCTACTCCAGCTAATCCGTAATCAGCTAAAGCTGAATCTGCTAATGAGTGATCTTTTGCAGTTTCAATAAATCCAATATCTTCAGCGACCTTCTCTAAACCATCAGGAGATGAAGATGCATAAAATGAGGCACCGCCTGCAAGTAGGGCGCTAATAATGATTGCACTAGCAAAAAATTTTTTATTTGAAAGTGCCATTTTATGATCGAATCTCTAGGGTAGTATTTTTCTTATCCCAGCCATAAACTAAGTCTGACCTACTTGCCAATACAGCGCTAACAGTTAAGGCGGTAATGATTCCTTCGCCGATACCAATGATGATATGTGTTCCAACCATTGCACTTAACACCGCGCTAACAGAAAATGTTCCTGTAGCTCCAATTGCATACTGAAGCACAAAGCCAAGAGCTGCTGCTGGAACTGATAGAAGGGCGGCAACAAAAGAAGCTACAACTAGTGAAGATTTTGTTTTTGGTAGCAACTTTTTAAGCAATAGAAAAACTGCAAAACTTATCCAAACGCTAATTACTCCCATATTGAAAATACTTAAACCTAAAGCGGTTAAGCCACCATCTGCAAACAAGAGCGCTTGAACAATTAATACAACTGTTAGTGCCAATGTTGCGGCGTAGGGACCAACTAGGACCATTGCTAGTGCAGCACCAATTAAGTGACCACTAGTTCCAGCTGCCACTGGAAAGTTGAGCATCTGAACGGCAAAGATGAATACTGCGGTTAGACCAGCTAATGGAGCGCTTTGGTCATTTAACTGATTCCTGGCTCCCTTTACCGCCCCACTAACAGCAAGTGCTGAGGCCGCGACAAAGGCGGTTGAGGTTGGGATATCTATAAATCCATCAGGAATATGCATAAACATAGGTTATTGCAAACGATTCGCATCTGCAAGAGGCGAAGGGGTTAGTTGGTAAGGTGTTGGTATGAGGTTAACCACCAAAAGGCTATTTTCAACCTTAGCTATCGCAGCACTCGGATTAGCCCTGTCCATGCCGAGCTCGCTCTCACATACCAAGTTAGTAAGTGCAAACCCAGCGGCCGGCTCTGTGATTACCCAATGGCCAGAGCAAATAAGTATTGAGTTTGATGAAGATTTAATAAATATAGGGGATGAGAAAACAAATTTTATTGTTGTAAATAACGCAGTTGGTGACCAAGTTAGCAATAATGATGAAACGATTGAATCAAATATAGCCACTGTTTCACTTACACCAAATGAAATAGAGGGGCCCGTATTAGTCTTCTATCGCGTTATTTCAGCAGATGGCCACCCAGTAGAGGGAGAGTTTACATTTACCTTTGGGCAGGATCAGCCAGTTACACAGGTAGAAATTACAGAAACTACCAGTACTTATCCGATAAGTATTTACATCGCATCAGCTGCATTTATCGCATCTGGCATATTTTTTGCAATCTACTCATACCGGCGCCGAAACAGAGGTTAAAAAAAAGCCCTAGTTATTAACTAGGGCTTTTTTATAGTTTTTATAAGTCGTAGTACAACTCAAACTCAGCTGGATGTGGACGCAATCTCACATAATCAACCTCTTGCTTGCGCTTGAAGTCAATCCAGGTATCAATAAGATCCTTGGTAAATACGCCACCACGAGTTAAGAACTCATTATCTTTTTCAAGATTATCTAGTACCGCATCTAATGATCCAGGAACCTGAGGAATTGATGCTGCCTCTGCGCCCTCTAACTCGTATAGATCCTTATCAACTGGCTTTGGTGGTTCGATCTTGTTCTGAATTCCATCTATTCCAGCCATCAACATTGCAGCAAATGCTAAGTATGGATTTGATGATGGATCTGGGCAACGGAATTCAATTCGCTTTGCCTTTGGATTTGATCCAGTAATTGGAATTCGAATACAAGCAGATCGGTTTCTAGCTGAGTAGACCAGATTTACTGGAGCTTCATAGCCAGGGACTAATCGCTTATATGAGTTAACAGTTGGATTGGTAAATGCCAACAAAGATGGCGCATGCTTTAGCAAGCCACCGATATACCAGCGTGCTGTGTCAGATAGATCGCCATAGCCATCGCCCCAGAACAACGGCTTTCCATCTTTCCATAGTGATTGATGAACATGCATTCCAGATCCGTTATCACCAAATAATGGTTTAGGCATAAATGTTGCAGTCTTACCCGCAGCCCATGCTGTGTTCTTAATAATGTATTTAAACTTCATCAACTCATCACCGGCTGTGAGAATGTCGCTGAAGCGGTAATTAATTTCCATTTGTCCAGCAGTTCCAACCTCATGATGAGCTCGCTCGACAAGTAGTCCTACTTTACCAAGATTCATAACCATTTCATCACGCAGATCTGCAAATTGATCTGTTGGTGAAACTGGGAAGTAACCACCCTTAATTCTGGTGCGGTATCCGCGGTTTGGAGTGCCGTCAGCATCCTCTTCAATTCCAGTGTTCCAAGCACCCTCATAAGATTCAATATGATGGAAAGCTTGATTCATTCCAGTTAAGAATCGGATTCGATCAAATACATAGAACTCAGCCTCTGGTGCAAAGAATGCAGTATCTGCAATTCCAGTAGAGCGCATAAATTCAACAGCTTTGGCCACGATGCCACGTGGATCTCGGGAGTAGGCAGAGTTATCACTTGGATTATGAACTGAGAAAATAATTATTAATGTTTTCTCTTTACGGAATGGATCTAAGTATGCAGATGATGGAACTGGCAGCAGTTTCATATCTGATTCATGAATTGATTGGAATCCTCTAATCGAAGAACCATCAAACATAAGTCCATCTGTAAATACGCTCTCATCAAATGATTCAACTGGCACATTGAAATGATGTTGAATACCGGGTAGATCAATAAATCTTACGTCGATCAGCTTTACATCATTTTTCTTGATGTAATCGAAGATCTCGGACGAATTCTTAAACATCTCTTCTCCTAATAATTTATGCTGAAAGTAGGGCTACGTTGCACCGCTTCCGATGGGTAAAACTTAGTAGAAAATAGTGAAAAAGCAGTAAAGCCCGTGTTACATCTATGTTTCCAAAGCAGCTAAACCGATAGGGTTAAGCGCATGAATTGGCAAGATGGGCCCAGATTGCTACCTAGCGCCTCTCTAGGCCGTCGCGTCATAGCTTTATTGATCGATTGGACCATGTCACGGCTAATCGCAAGTTTAATTGGACCATATCTGGCTATTCAAACCGATTTTAATACCTTGTTAATTTTTTACATGGAAGTCACAGTATTAACAATTTTATTTCAATCATCTGCTGGTCAGCGGATAATGGCGATAAAAGTAGTAAGTTATCCAGAGCAGTTAAGAGTTCCAGCCAAGAAAATTGCACTTAGAACATTACTGATTTGCCTTGTGATACCAGCAGTTTTTACTAAGGATGGTAGATCTGTTCACGATTTACTTACAAACACTCAAACCGTTCGAGAGCTTTACTAAAACTACCTTCTAGGCATTCTTAGATTAGTTGGCATTGGGCCTTTTGGTATTGGCACACTTAATCCACCAACTGATTTTAACCTTGCTCTAACTTCGCGAAGTTGAACTGTATTAAGCTTTTTAGGCAACTTCTTCATGTGTTTTTGTAGTTTACGTATTGGAACCTGACCGGCACCATTTCCAACGATTACTTCTGTAACTGGAACACCAGATAAAAATCTTTCCATTTTTCTACGCTCATCTTGCATAAGTGATCTAACGCCAAAGTTACCTTCGCCAACTAAAATAATTCCAGCTTTAGCTGAGACTCGATGAACCATATCTTGATCGCGATTAACATTAACTGCTGGAGTAGTTACAAATCCACGCCTGATAGACATCAGCACGCTTGCACCTGCGCCAACTTGTCCTTCAATAGAGGAAAAAGCTGCAGTATTTGCATAGCGAGTAAATAAGAAGAAAGCTGCTAAAAATCCAAGTGGAAGCGATAAGAATCCAGCATAAATAGGTTGGCCAAGATTACTTCCGATTATTACTCCGAAGGTAACAATTAAAACAAATACAAGTAGGCACCAAAAGATTGCAAACGGGGAGTCTTTTTTAACTAACTTGTAAGCATCCTTTACAACTGCCATTTGAGATTGTTTTTTGGCAGTACCAGTTTTTGCTTGTTCTTCTTTTTTCTTTTTCCGTCCAAACATTTTTATCTCCCTATTTAACAGCTCGAGCAGCCATAGCCTGATTGTAAAGGCGACCTGCTCTATAGCTAGAACGTACCAATGGACCACTCATTACGCCAAGAAACCCAATATCTTCGGCCTCTTTGCTTAACTCTACAAACTCATTTGGCTTAACCCACCTTACAACCGGATGATGCTTAGCAGATGGACGCAGGTATTGCGTAATTGTAATTAGGTCACAGCCAGCCGAGCGAAGATCGGTTAGTGCCTGCGAAACTTCATCCCTGCTTTCACCCATTCCTAGAATTAAATTAGATTTTGTAATTAAACCAAAATCTCTGGCTTGCGTAATTACATCAAGAGATCTTTCATATCTAAATGCAGGTCGGATCTGCTTAAAAATCCTCGGTACAGTCTCTAAATTATGTGCAAATACTTCAGGCCTGGTTTCAAACACCTGATTCAATAAATGTGAGTGACCACTAAAATCAGGAGCTAGCATCTCAACGCCAACTCCAGGATTTAATGCATGAACTTGTGCGATTGTTTCAGCGTATAGCCAAGCACCTTCATCATCTAAATCATCCCGTGCAACTCCAGTAATGGTTGCATACTTTAAATTCATACTCTTTACTGATTCTGCAACTCTTCTTGGCTCATCACGGTCAAGCGGTTTTGGCTTTCCAGTATCAATATTGCAAAAATCGCACCTTCTTGTGCAAGCTTCGCCACCGATTAGAAATGTTGCTTCTCGATCTTCCCAGCACTCAAAAATATTAGGGCAGGCAGCTTCTTGGCACACAGTATGCAATCCTTCAGTTGCAACTAGTGAACGAAGCTTTGTGTACTCCGGACCCATAGTGGCTCGGGTTTTAATCCACTCTGGTTTTCTTTCAATTGGAGTTTGTGAGTTTCTGGCTTCAATTCGAAGAAGTTTGCGACCTGAAGGATCAATGCTCATACTGAAACCCGCTTTAGCATTGGACAAATATGCTTTTGAATAATCGGCATTACCTCATTGATTGTGATGTTTTTACCTAACTCAACTGCCATAGAAGTGACTTTAGCATCTGCAATACCGCATGGAATTATTTTATTGTAGGCCGAAAGATCAGGGTTAACATTTAACGCAAAGCCATGCATGGTCACACCTTTTGCAACTCGTAGACCGATAGCAGCGATTTTTCGATCACCCTTTGCATCCCTTACCCAAACACCACTTCGCTCACAAAATCTTTTCGCCTCAATTCCAAACTCAGCACATACTGAAATTAAAGCTGTTTCCAACTCCCTTACAAATCCCACTACATCGGTTGAGTTTTTTAATTTAATAATTGGATAGCCGACTATTTGCCCTGGGCCATGCCAGGTAATTTTTCCACCTCTATCAACATCAACTACTGGTGTACCATCTATTGGGCGATCTGAAACTTCAGTTCTACGACCTGCTGTATATACCGATGGGTGCTCTAGTAGTAATAAAGTGCTATCTAACTCACCAGTTATAACTTTTGCATGAATATCTTTTTGTAATTTCCAGCCATCTTGGTATTCGATCAGCCCTAAGTCATTAACAATTAATGCTTTTTCAACGGTTAACAGTGAAGTCACAAGCTAAGCCTAATTGCCCAGTGAATATTTAGCGAAAGGTGGCACTGCTTGAGCCGCTTGGTGTGAGCAAAATGGCATCACTGGTAGATTTCACCCCATAATCCAAGTTCTAGAAAGGCTAAATTACCCATGGCTTCCAAAGTTAAATCAAAGAGTTCAGTAATGGGCCGCAAGCCACTTTGGATTGCCGTAGTCACAATTATTGCTTGGCTAGCTATCTCCTCCGTTGCCGGACCAACCTTTGGCAAGCTTTCAACTGTTCAAGAAAATGACAATGCAGCATTCTTACCAGATAGCGCAGAATCCACACTCGCTAGCAAAGTCACAGTTAAGTTTTCTGATAGCTCAAATGATCAGATTCCAACACTTCTATTATTTCTTGGAGATGTAGATCCAGTTAAGAATCCGGCAAACTTAGTTCGGATTCAAAGTTACTTAAATGAATTAGGTAATAAGACACTTCCTGAATCTGGCAAGTTACTTAGCTCTTATTTTGTCCCTGGTTTTCCTATCCAAGCTATTCCATCAGAGGATGGTAAAGCCGCTCTTGTAAATATAGCGTTGAACTCAACAATCGTTGAAGAGCGAGTTGAAGAGAAACCAACACTTTCGCTAATTGTTGATTTTATGCGTGAAGATTTGAAAGAGAATTTTGAAGCTAAGGAGTTAACTACTCACGTAACTGGATTTGGTGGCATATTTGCTGATCTATTCGGCGCATTTGGATCTATTGATTCAACTCTATTAACTACTACCTTATTAGTAGTTTCAATTATTCTAATTATCGTCTATCGATCTCCGCTACTTTGGATATTGCCGCTATTTTCAGCAATTACTGCGTTATCAGTTGCTGGAACAATTGTGTATTACGCAGCTAAGGCTGACTTACTTGATTTAAATGGTCAATCACAAGGAATTTTATCCGTGTTAGTACTAGGCGCAGCTACCGACTACGCGTTATTACTAATTGCTAGATATCGAGAAGAGCTACATCATCACGAATCTCGATATGAAGCAATGAAAGTTTCTCTAAGGGGAGTTATTGAACCAATTTTGGCATCAGGTTCAACTGTGATCGCTGGATTGTTAGTTCTTCTATTAAGTGATCTATCTGGTAACCGTGGGTTAGGCCCAGTAGGTGCAATTGGTGTAGCTGTATCCATGATTACCGTTTTAACATTACTACCTGCACTGTTAGTAGTTTTTGGGCGTTGGATATTTTGGCCAAAAATTCCAAAATTTGATGATGTTGATGAGCAGTTAAGCGGTACTTGGGCAAAGATTGGAAATGCAGTTGAGCGTAATCCAAAACGAATTTGGATATCAACAGCCTTACTTCTGGTTATTTTTGCAGGTTTTTCTTTTACATTAAAGGCAGATGGATTAGCCAATACTGAAGCATTCACAAAGCGGACTGATTCAGTGATTGGATTAGAAAGATTAGGCGAACACTTTCCAAGTGGTGAAGGTTCACCAGTTGAAATTGTGGTTAAACAAGGCGATGTAGCGCAAGCGACAACTGCTTTATTAGGTGTTTCAAATGTGGCTTTTGTTGAACCAGTAGTTGCAGGCCAGAAAATACCTGGCGCTCCTACACCTCCAATTAAGGTTGTAGATGGACAAGTACTATTAAATGCAACTTTAAAGGTAGCACCTGACTCTGTTGAGGCTCGAAATACAATTCCATTAATCAGAGAAGCAGTTCACGCCGTTGATAAGGAAATACTTGTAGGAGGAGGAACTGCAGTTCAGTTCGACACCGACGTGGCATCTCGTCATGATAATCGAGTCATTATTCCGGTGGTTCTGATAATTATTGGATTAATTCTAGGTCTGCTATTAAGAAGTATTCTGGCAGCTGGCCTTCTCTTGTTAACAGTTGTTCTTTCATTTATGGCAACCCTTGGCGTGTGTCAATTAGTTTTTGAAAATGTATTTGACTTTAAAGGTGCCGATGCCTCTTTCCCATTATTTACCTTTATTTTCCTAGTAGCGCTTGGCATTGATTACAACATCTTTTTGATGACTAGAGTGCGAGAAGAGTCGCTAAAGATCGGAACTCGAAAGGGAGTAATTAAGGGCCTAACAGTTACTGGTGGTGTAATTACATCTGCTGGAATTGTATTAGCGGCAACATTTGCTGTACTTGGTGTTCTACCACTTGTCTTCTTAGCTCAACTTGGCTTTGCAGTAGCTTTTGGTGTTTTACTAGACACAATTATTGTTAGATCTTTACTAGTACCAGCGCTTGTGCATGTGATTGGCCCAAAGATTTGGTGGCCATCAAAAATGCAATACGAGAAGTAATTTACGAGTAGAACATGGCACTTAGAGCAGGTATCGCCGGATATGGATTAGCTGGTCGTTTTTTTCATGCCCCAATGCTTAAAGCTTCTGATTTTGAGGTTGCTGGAGTACTAACTAATAATCCTAAAAGAGCAAAAGAAGCAAGAGATGATTTCCCACAAACAAAAATCGTTCGAGATATTCAAGAACTGATTGATTTAAAGCCAGATATCCTCATTATCGCTACGGCAAATAAAGTTCATGCCGAACAAGCAATAGCAGGATTAAAAGCTGGAATTCCAGTTATAGTTGATAAACCAATGGGTCGGACTTTGAAGGAAACTGAGGAAATAATCAATGTTTCTAATCAGATGAATGTTCCAGTTACAACTTATTTTAATAGAAAATGGGATAGCGATGCTTTAACCATCAAGAAAGTGCTAAAAGAAGGAATTCTAGGAAATGTTTTCAAACTGGACTCAAGATTAGAAAGATTTCGTCCAGAGGTAAATCGTGAATCTTGGCGTGAGAATTATTCAGCTGTAGACGGAGGGGGTAATTTATTAGATCTACAGCCACACTTAATTTCTACTGCACTTGATTGGTTTGGACCAGCAGAATTAGTTTCAGCTTCTGTGCGAACAATTAGAGGTGTTGTCGACGATGACATCATGTTAGTTTTAAAACATGACAGTGGAGTAGATTCATATCTGTCTGCAAGTGCGATTAATGGTTCGCCAGGTCCACGGGTAAGGATTACCGGGGATAAGTGTTCATTAGTAATTCAAGATCTAGATCCACAAGAGCCACTACTTAGGCAGGGCCTATATCCAAAAGGTGGTACTTGGGATCGCAGTACAAAGAGTGCAACCTTCTTGCATTACGGAGACAAAGTTATTGAGTACCCAGGTGAAGATGGTAACTATGCAAACTTTTATATTCAGGTTAAAAGTGCTCTCGCTGGTGGAGAATGGCCTGTAACCAAAGATGAAGCGCTAGCGGTAGCCAAAATTATTGATAAGGCAAGAGAAATTTCATTTAGATAAATGGATTTTGATTGCATTGTTATTGGTGCAGGATTATCTGGGTTAACTGCAAGCAGGAATCTCCAAAGGTATGGAAAATCTGTTCTACTTATCGAATCAGAAAATGAAGTCGGTGGCAGAGTTAGAAGTGATTTAGTAGATGGATATATTCTAGATCGCGGATTTCAAGTTATTAATCCAAAGTATCCACAAGTTAAAAAAAGTGGTGTAATAAAAAGTATCGACTTTAGAAAAATCTCTGGCTCTATTCGACTCGATGATGAGGGGATTAAGGTCGGGTATGCACTTGGAAGTATCTCTAATAAATCTGGACCAATATCAGAAAAGCTAAAATTTATAGAGTTTGTGTATAGTAAAAAAGTATCAAACTCTCATAATTTTGGACTCTACACAAGCAACTTTCCCAATTTTTATCTAAAAGTCTTAAACCCATTTTTAACCGGTGTTTTTCTTACTAATCCAAAAGATATTGCTGCTGATGTGGTTCAGGAAATACTAAAAAGCTTCATTAGATCATTACCGGGAATTCCAGCCAAAGGAGTTGGCGAATTCTCAAAGGCGCTAGTAAAACCAATAAAAAACCTGAGGCTAAATGAATCAGCTGAAAATATTTCGAAAAATAGAGTCGTAACAGTAAGTGGCCAATATACCGCCAGGTTTATTGTTGTAGCGGCAGGTCCGATAGCTTCAGATGAATTATTAAAAAAGACAACTCAGATAAAAATGTTATCAAGTACAACCTTGTATTTTTCAACCGATGAAACTCTAGTTGATGCTAGTAATTTAGTAATATCGAAAGGATCTAACTTAGTTAACTCAATTGTTATTAGCGAGGTATCTAAAAAGTATGCCCCAATAGGGCAATCACTAATTTCAGCAACTTCTCTTAAAGATTTAAGCGAAAGTGAGTTTCGAATAGAGCTTAGTAAGATCTGGAAAAGTGATGCAAATAATTGGAATCATGTTGCTAGGTATGAAATTAGGAATTCACTTCCCTTACACACAGCCGGAAAAAATAGATATCCAAATCTGCAGTTAGATGATTGGCTTTTTACTATCGGGGATCACATGTCAATGCCATCACAGCAGGGAGCAATGGAGTCCGGAGCTTTAGTTGCTGAAAGAATTAATCAATTAATGCAGTAAGTGCATCAGATACAAATGGGAATTCAAACTCAAATTTTGCATCTGTTAACACCTGAGGAATAACTTTTTTAGAACCTAAGACTTCACTTGAAAATCCACCAAGAACAGCCTTAAGCGCAAATGCAGGGGCTGGAAATAAAGCTGGACGTTTTAAGATTCGGGCTAGTGAAGCTGTAAATTCCTGGTTAGTAACTGGATTTGGTGAGGTTAAATTAACAGCACCTTCTATCTTTGAGTTCATAAGAAACATCATTGCCCGAATTTGATCATGCAAAGTTATCCAAGACCACCATTGTTTACCAGAACCAAGTTTTCCGCCTAGTCCAAATTTGAAAAGTGGAATCATCCTTCCAAGTGCCCCACCTGTTGGATCAAGAACTAATCCCGTACGTAGCTTTATAGTTCTAACACTTGATGCTAAGTCTGCAACTGCTTCCCACTCTCGACACACTACTGAAAGAAAATCACTTCCACCTTTATCGGTTTCAGTAACAGCTCTATTTCCGGTCTCTCCGTAATATCCAATTGCACTTGCTGAAATAAAGACATCAGTTTGCAATTGTTGACATGCATTTGCGATAGTTGTGGTTCCAAGCAATCTTGAATTTAAAATCTCAGATCGATAAGCCGCACTCCATCTTTTATCGCCGACGCCAGCTCCTGCTAAGTGAAAAACCGCATCAACACCATCTAATGCATCTAAATCGATCTCACCTTTAATTGGGTCCCAACGAACCTCTTCTTGATTGCGAGTTGCTCTTCGAACAATCTTCTGCACTTGGTAGCCATCAGACTTTAGTCTTGCAACCAAAGCACTACCGATTAAGCCGGAGGAGCCGGTAACTGCAACACGTTTAATGTTTGGCAAATTACAAACCTAGATCTGACTCAAATCGACCTTCTTCTAATCTATCTTTTAGAGTAGATAAGAAGCGAGCAGCATCTGCGCCATCTACAACTCTGTGATCATATGAAAGAGCTAGATAGACCATAGATCTAATTGCCATTGTTTCGCCGCCATCGGCGCCTTTAACCACCATTGGTCTTTTAACAACTGCACCTAAACCTAAAATTGCAACTTGAGGCTGATTAATTATTGGTGTATCAAATAGTGCTCCACGTGATCCGGTATTTGTAAGTGTGAATGTTCCGCCACCTAATTCATCTGGCGTAATTTTATTTTCTCTAGTACGTGCTGCAACATCTGAAATCTTTCTGGCAATTCCACCCATATTAAGATCACCGGCATCTTTAACAACAGGAACTAACAATCCACGTTCAGTATCGACTGCAACACCTAAGTGTTCTGCAGCGTGATAAGTAATTTGATCACCCTCAACGGAAGAGTTTAGAACTGGATGTTGCTTTAATGCCTCACACACTGCAACTGCAAAAAATGGAAGGAAAGTTAGTTTAACTCCCTCTCTTGCTTCAAAAGATTGCTTTGCAGCATTTCTTAATCGGTCAATCTTTGTTACATCTACTTCAACTACAGTGGTTAACTGTGCGGAAATCTTAAGTGATTCAACCATTCGATCTGCAATAACTTTTCTAAGTCTTGTCATTCCAACTGTCGTTCCGCGAAGTGGTGAAACTGCAACAGCAGATCTTGGTGTGGTGTTTGTTGAAGCCATAACTTGCGCAGTTGGGGTTGCAGCAGCACGTGGGGTAGCTGCCAAAATATCTTCTTTTCTAATTCGGCCACCAACACCAGTTCCCTTAACATTTGCAAGTTCTACACCTGCTTCAATAGCAAGTTTTCTTACAATCGGTGTTACATAAGAATCATCAGGACGTGCTTGTGTAGTTGGCGCCTTTGGCTGAACAACTGGAGCTTGAACAACTGGAGCTTGAACAACTGGAGCTTGAACAACTGGAGCTTGAATAACTGGCGCAGCAACAATCGGTTGAGATGGCGCAGCTGGCGTTGGTACTGAAGCCGCAGGAGCACTTGCAGAGACTCCAATTGATGCAAGACGAGCACCAACTGCAACTGTTGAATCTACCGGCACATCAATGGTTAAAACTGTTCCAGTTGCTGGTGATGGTATTTCAGTATCTACCTTGTCAGTTGATACTTCAAGCAGTGCTTCATCAATATTTACTTTATCGCCAACATTTTTAAGCCATCTAGTAACAGTTCCTTCAGTAACTGATTCACCAAGTGCAGGCATAGAAACAATTGTTGCTCCGGTACTTACGGGAGCTGGTGTAGAAACTGAAGCTGGTGTAGAAACTGGTTGAACAGTTTGTGCAGGTTTTGGTTGCTCAGCTGGTTTAGAAGCTGGAGTTGGTTGTTGCACAGATTGTGAGCCAGAGTCTGCAATTACTGCCAACTCTGCACCAACTGCAACAGTTGAATCAACTGGAACTACAATTTTTTGCAAAACTCCGGCAACCGGGGAGGGGATTTCAGTATCAACTTTGTCTGTAGATACCTCTAGTAAAGGCTCATCGACAGCAATTTGATCACCCTCTTTTTTAAGCCATCTAGTAACAGTTCCTTCAGTTACTGACTCACCAAGTGCTGGCATGGTTAATGAAAATGTCATTTTCTATCTCCTTTAACCATGGGCGTGAAGTGGCTTTCCTGCTAATGCTAAGTGTGCCTCACCCATTGCCTCTGAGAGTGTTGGATGAGCATGAATATGTTGAGCAACATCATTTGCGTCAGCTTCCCAGTTAAATATTAACTGAGCTTCAGCAAGTAACTCACCTACTCGAGAGCCAACCATATGTATTCCCAAAATAGGTCCATTCTTTTTTGCTATTAACTTTACTGATCCGGCTGTCTTTAAAATATTAGCCTTACCATTTCCTGCCAAATCATAATTCAATTCCACGATCTCATGGCCTGCTGACTTGGCGGCAATCGAGGTTAATCCAACAGATGCAACCTCAGGCTCAGAGTAGGTAACCCTAGGCACGCCATCATAATTAATTGCTCGGGGATTTAAACCAGCAATCTCCTCAGCAACCATAATTCCTTCAGCAAAGCCAACATGTGCTAGCTGTAATGTTGGGATTAAATCACCAACTGCCCAAATACCAGGGACATTTGTGCGGCATTTATTATCGACTAATACATAACCACGATCCATATTAATTCCAGCTTCTTCATAGCCAAGTCCAGTAGAAACCGGACCACGACCTACAGCAACTAATAAAATTTCAGCTGAAAATTCTTTACCATCTTCTAATGTAACTTTCACATCTTTTTTATTGCGCTGCGCAGATTTAAACTTAACTCCAAGCTCAAAATTAATGCCACGCTTACGGAATGCACGCTCAAGTTGTTTACTAGACGATTCATCCTCTAGGGCAACTAGATGCGGTAGTCCTTCAATAATTGTTACCTCAGAGCCAAAAGATTTCCATACTGATGCAAATTCTCAACCAATTACACCGCCGCCTAAGACAATTACTGATTTAGGAACGTAATCTAATTTTATTGCGTGCTCACTTGTAATGATTTGCTTACCATCTATCTCTAGACCAGGAAGTGTTTTTGGGTAAGAGCCAGTTGCAAGAATGATATTTTTACCTTTGTATTTTATTCCACCTGCTTCAACAGTATCTTTTGATATTAACTTTCCACTTGCTTGAACATAAGTTACATTTCTTGATTTAACTAAACCTTCTAATCCTTTATGTAGTTTTGCAATCACACCATCTTTGTATGTGTTTACTGCACCCATATCCATTGAATGAAAATCTGCTTTGACACCAAACTCACCTGCATGGCGGGTGTTATCTGCAATTTCACCAGCATGGAGTAATGCTTTAGTAGGAATGCAACCCTTATGTAGACAGGTGCCACCTAATTTTTCTTTTTCAATTAAAACTACTTTTTGGCCCAGTTGAGATGCTCTAAGTGCGGCTGCGTATCCGCCACTGCCACCACCGAGAATTACTAGATCAAAATCGGCCATGAGGTAATCCTGCCACGAATTTGCTACCCACCCTTACGCCACTTTCTGAGCCATTACGACTGTGATGAAGCCAACTCAGCTAGGCAGACCAGCGATCTTAGGGCAATTCCGGTTCCACCTACAGGTGTATAGCCATGTGGATCTGCGGTATTAAATGCTGGACCGGCAATATCTAAATGCAGCCATGGTGTATTTGGGTCGACAAACTCTTTAAGGAATAGACCTGCAACTAACATGCCACCCATTCGATCACCAATATTTGCAATATCTGCAATTGGTGAATCAAGGGATGCACGAAGTTCAATTGGTAGTGGCATTGGCCAAAATAATTCACCAGAAATTGAAGTTGCACTTAAAAATTGATTACATAATTCATCATCATTAGTCATAACTGCAGAGGTCCTAGTTCCTAATGCAACTACCTGAGCGCCAGTTAGGGTTGCAACATCAATAATTGCATCTAGTCCACCAGCTTTTTTACCAACCTCAGCAGCTCTTACAAGTGCATCGGCTAAAACTAAGCGACCTTCAGCATCGGGATTTAATACCTCTACGGTTTTTCCACCGTAAATCGTAATCACATCACTTGGACGCGTAGCTGTATCGCTAACCATATTTTCAGCAAGTGGCGCCCAGCCATCAATTGCAATTGGAAGTTTTAATTGTGCAATTGCAAATACGGCTGCCATAACTGCAGCAGCTCCCGACATATCCGCCTTCATTGCCTCCATACCATTTGCCGGCTTTAGCGCCAGGCCGCCAGTATCAAATGTGATTCCCTTACCTATAAATGCAAACCTCTTTTTGGCTTTAGTAGGTTTATATGAAAGATGAATTAAGGCTGGCGGATTTGAAGAGCCTTGCCCTACTCCGATAATTCCTCCGTAGCCACCTTTACGTAGCGCAGCTTCATTTAATACTTCAACCTTAACGCCATACTTACTAGCTAGTTTTTTTATTTTTAGCGAAAAGGTATTAGGAGTTAAGTGACTTGGAGGTGTATTAATTAAATCTCTGACTAAAAAAGTTTGTTCTGCAATTATTTCTGCCCGCTTTGCAGCAGCTTTTGCTTGAGATGTATCGGCAAATTTCGTAATTACACTTACCTGAGTAAGTGGAGCTTTTTGGTCATCCTTACTTTTGCCTCTAAATTCGGTAAATGAATAGCAGCCTAATGCGGCACCCTCGGCAATTGCAGAGATTTCTACAACGGATTTATTTGGCAAAGCAAAGCATGCTGATTTATTACCGACTAACTCTCGTGCTGCTGCCCCAGCTGCTCTTCTTAACCGTTCTGGCTCAATACTAGATTCAATCTCGCCTAATCCGGTGAAAACAATTAACCGCGAAGTTTTTCCGGGTAATTTAATTATCTCATCAGCCTTGCCAGTAGCACCCATTGCAGTTAAAGTTGCAAGAAGTGAGGTGGTATCAATTTGGGAAGCACCGGATTCAATCTTTAATTTTTTATTTACAGTGCCAAAACCAACAACCAAAACATCACTATCTAACTTGTCGGTAAGTTTTACTTTAACCACACCTACTCCAATTTAATAGATCCAAGTTACTAACTAGGGGATAAGCCTAAGGGATATAAGTAGGGGCATAAACACCTTAAATTGCCACAAACTGTTTGCCAGCCAGAATCAACCTTTTAAATTGAGTTTTGGAGTGTAAGTTTACCCAATGAAGAATTCACCAATCGCAGCAAAGCATTTAGAGCTAAATGCAAAAATGGCAGATTTTGGTGGCTGGCTTATGCCGATTGAGTATCAAAAAACTGGTGTAATTGAGGAGTACAACTCAGTTAGAGGCCAAGTTGGAGTTTTTGATGTTTCACATCTCGGAAAAATATCTGTAGTTGGCGAAGGATCATTACAATTTTTAAATAGCGCTTTTACAAATGATTTAAATCGGATTAAACCAGGGCAAGCCCAATACACCTTGATCTGTAACGCTAGCGGCGGCGTGATTGATGATTTAATCGCATACCAAAACTCTGCAACTGATTTTTTCTTAGTCCCAAATGCAGCAAATGCTTCAGCAGTTTTTGAAGTTCTTAACTCAACTGCTCCAAGCGGTATTACTGTGAGTAATTTGCATGAAAAATTTGCAGTGTTTGCTGTTCAGGGCCCAAGATCGGTAGAGCTACTTAATGCATTAGGAATAGATACTGGTATTGATTACATGCAATTCTTAAAAGCACAGATAGGAAGTAGCGAGCTAATAGTTTGCAGAACTGGTTACACCGGTGAATTGGGATTTGAAATAATTCCTACTTGGCAGGATGCAGATAAAGTTTGGGATCAATTAATGGCGGCAGCCTTAAAACTTAATGGCGCAGCCTGCGGACTTGGCGCTAGAGATGTTTTGCGCACCGAGATGGGTTATCCACTGCATGGACATGAACTTTCTTTAAGCATTTCACCAGTTGAAGCAGCAGCAAGTTGGGCTGTGGGCTTTGATAAGCAAGAGTTCACTGGTAAAGCGGTATTGGTAGATCAAAAGCAAAATGGTACAAATCTAAAGTTAAAAGCAATTCTGGCAACTGACCGAGCTATCCCGCGAAAAGATATGCAAGTTAAAAATCAAAATGGGGAAGTAATCGGCACAGTTACTAGCGGCACCTTTTCACCCGCACTTCGTAAAGGTATAGGTTTAGCGCTAATCTCATCAGATATCCAAAAAGGTGATTCGGTCGTAATTGATGTTCGAGGCCGAGACTCTATTTTTGAGGTGGTCACCTTGCCGTTTGTGCCTTCAAAAGTTCGCTAGATATTAACTTTTAACTATTTCTATCTCAATATGTTAGTGATACATTATTTCCCAAAGCCTAGCTAAAGGAGAGATCGATGGAGTATCGCCGTCTTGGTAGTAGTGGAATGTATGTTTCTGAAATTACCTATGGAAATTGGCTCACTCATGGTTCTCAAGTCGAGTCAGATGCTGCAATTAAGTGTGTGCGAGCCGCTTTAGATTTAGGTATTACAACTTTAGATACCGCCGATATGTATGCGGGAACAAAGGCTGAGACAGTTTTAGGCAAAGCGCTAAAAGGTGTTCGGCGCGAATCTTATGAATTATTGACCAAGGCTTATTGGCCAACTGGAACTGGTAAAAACGATCGTGGACTTTCTCGTAAGCACATTATGGAGTCATGCAATGCCTCCTTGAAGAGATTAAAAACAGATTATGTAGATCTTTATCAAGCTCATCGATTTGATGTTGAAACACCACTAGAGGAAACATTGGGTGCATTTGATGACCTAATTCGAAGCGGTAAAGTTCTATACATTGGTTTTTCTGAGTGGAATGCTGCGCAAATTGCGGCTGCATTAAAAATTCAAGATCAAAAGGGCTACTACCGATTTGTTTCTAGCCAACCACAGTATTCAATGCTCTGGCGAGTAATTGAGTCAGAGGTTGTGCCGCTATGTGAAAAAGAAGGAATAGGACAAATAGTTTGGTCTCCAATTGCCCAAGGAGTTTTAAGTGGTAAGTACTTACCAGGGCAAAAAGCTCCAGCTGGCTCACGCGCTACTGATAAAAAAGGTGGAGCGAAGATGATTTCTCAATTTATGACCAACCAAGTTTTAACTGCAGTTCAAAAACTAACGCCAATCGCTAAGAAAGTCGATCTTACGCCAGCTCAATTAGCAATTGCCTGGGTACTATCAAATTCAAATGTATCAAGTGCGATTATTGGTGCGACTAAACCTGCACAGATAAAAGAGAATGTTAAAGCTGCTGGAGTTAAGCTAGATAAGCAGATTTTGTCTGAAATAGATGCTGTACTTGCAGGGGTAGTTGAAAAAGATCCGGCAAAGACAGTTAGCCCAAATCCAAGGGCTTAATTTACTTCTTCTTTTTTGAATTACTGCCCGGTCCTACTTGTGGGGCCGGAGCACGAAGTCTTCTAAGTTGAGTAGATCGCATCCAGCCATACATTCCGACGCCTTTAGTTGGTTCATCTGGATACTTTTCACTAACTAACTTCTTTAATTTTCTAGATAATACAATTCCATTAATAGTAATTATTACCATTGCAGAGTACATAATCGCTACTGCTGCCAATTGCACAGTAGGTATTGGAATTAGAGTTAAAAACAATACAAAGACAATTAGTACTAAGAAATACTCGGCAAAGGAGCGGCGCTCATCAATATAATTTCTTACAAATCTTCTTGCCGGACCCTTATCTCGATAAGGCAGGGCACTTTCTTCACCTCGCATATAGGCAGCTCTTGCTTCAAGTCTTCTAATCCGTGCCTGCTCTTTTAGAGCACGCTTTGCTTCTTTACTTGCCGCAGGTGAAAGGGAGGCGACCTTTAGCTTTGCCTCAGATACTTTTCGCTTTGGGGTTGGTTTGCCTTTTTTCTCAGCCATGTGATTAAGGTAGAGCCAACATTCGCTCTAATGCAACTTTTGCATACTTTGCTACCTCATTTTCGACCTGAATCTGATTAACCATCCGCCCAGATACCAAAGATTCCATCGCCCAAACAAGGTGCGGAAGATCTATCCGATTCATCGTTGAGCAGTAACAGATCGTTTTATCTAGGAAGATCACCTGTTTATCGGGATTCTCATTTGCCAGGCGCTGAACCAAATTCAACTCAGTACCAACTGCCCACTTAGAGCCGGCTGGGGATTGGGTGATACTTTTTATAATCATCTCAGTACTACCAACAAGATCTGCATTAGCAACTACATCGTGCTGACACTCAGGATGGACCAGTATTTGCACCCCAAGCAGCTGCTGTCTTGCTTGATTTATATTATCAACTGTAAAGCGACCATGAACCGAACAGTGACCTCGCCACAAGATGACCTTGGCTGATCTAATTTGATCATCAGTTAAGCCACCATTTTTCTTCCAAGGATTCCAGAGAACACAATCATCTAATTTAAGTCCAAGTGATAAAACTGCTGTGTTTCTTCCCAGATGTTGATCAGGTAGAAACAAAATCTTATCTCCATTTTCAAATGCCCATTTCATAGCCCGCATAGCATTAGATGATGTGCAGACTGCACCATTGTTTTTTCCAGTAAATGCCTTAATTGCAGCTGATGAGTTCATATAAGTAATTGGAATAGTTCTCTTTGCTACACCTAACTTTTCTAAAACTTGCCAACAATCCTCTACTTGAGCAGCAGTTGCCATATCTGCCATTGAGCAACCAGCTGCTAAATCTGGCAATATAACTTTCTGATCTTTAGTTGTTAAAACATCGGCGCTTTCGGCCATAAAGTGCACACCACAAAAAAAGATAAACTCAGCATCAGAATTATCAGCAGCTGCTTGAGCTAACTTAAAAGAGTCACCACGAATATCTGCAAAGGCAATTACTTCATCTCTTTGGTAATGATGACCTAGCACCATCGCTTTCGAACCAAGTGCTGCTCGGGCAATCTTTGCTCGCTCAACTAGGCCTGGATCACTTGGAGATGGCAGAGCGCCATCACAGGAAACTCCGCGCTCGCTTTGAAGATCGCGCTGCTTGCCTAGAAGCAAAACCTCAGTTATTCCCATGGCCTGAGTGTAAACGCTCACAGGTTTTGGTGCAGAAATCATCTGAATTTACTAGTAACCTATGAGCCTAGGTAAAAATTGGAGAGTAGTGAGTATGAGCACAGATACAACTAGCACGACAGATATTTCAGTATCTACAAAGGGCATCGCACTAACCGATGTTGCTGCTGAAAAAGTTTCTGCCTTACTTGTTCAAGAAGGCCGTGATGATTTAAGTCTGCGAGTAGCTGTTCAACCTGGTGGTTGTTCTGGGCTTCGCTACCAACTTTACTTCGATGATCGCCAATTAGATGGCGACACAATCTCTGAATTTTCTGGTGGAAAAGTTAAGGTCGTAACTGACAAAATGAGTACGCCATATTTAATGGGTGCTTCTATTGATTTCGTTGACACTATCCAGAAGCAAGGATTTACAATTGATAATCCAAATGCGCAAGGATCATGTGCCTGTGGAGATTCTTTTAACTAATCTTTTCTAAGTATTGCAACACTGCTTTTTAAAGCTTGGCAAAAATCTATAACAACTTCTTCGGTCATTTCTTTATGGATGGTCAACCTGATATTTCCGGTAATTGGTCTACCCATCGCTGCTAAGACATGACTTGGTTGCATATCTGCAGATTTACAAGCAGAGCCAGAGTCAACTGCATAGCCTGCATCCTCAAGTGCTAGTAGAAGTCGATCTGCCTCAATACCTTTGATTGATACTGAGAGATTTTTGCTCAAACCATCCAGATTTGATGCAATATCAACATCACTGATCTGGTTAGAAATGAAATCAATTATTACTTTCTTTAACTTAAGCCTGATATCACTTTGAGTGACGTAATTTTCCATGGCAACAGCACTCGCTAGAACTAATGGAAGTGAAAAAGAGTTAGGCACTCTAACTAAATCATTGTGGGGTAAGGGATTTCGCCATTTTGCACTGGACTTAATTACTAAAACACCAACTCCAGCAGGTCCTGCCCAGCTAGTACTGTCAAAAAGTGCGCTTTGATATTCAAATCTTGGTAGATGATCTATTCCGCTACTGGTGCAGTCAGCAAAGATTTGTGCCTTACTAGTAGGAGATCTTTGAAGGTTACCAGTTTCACCATTAGCAACTTGCCAAACAAGTAGATCATTTTCAGACACCAAACTTTCCTGGATATCTCCCTGATCATTTACTGGGAGAAGATTTAAACTTCTGCCAGCTTTCTCTTCTGCGGCTGCGACTGCAAAAACTTTTTGTCGGTCAATTGCTGAATAGGCCAACCTACTTTCCTTACTAAGTAGTCCTTGAATTCCTAACTGAAACCCAAGATCAACCTCGCCTAGAAACTCAATCTCATCTGCTCTTACACTTAAATGTTTAGCAAAACTTTCCTTAGCCTGCTGCAATAGCAGAGCAGTTTGGCGTGATTGATTATTTAATTTAGAAGGATCTGGCCAACCCTTTAAGAAAAGCTCTGATAGCAAGGATGCCGATGCAGGGTGTAGCACTCTTTCCTGCTGGAAGTTGCCTGTGATACGAACCACCTCTTACCCCTATCTGAGCCAGTGCGACATTGCTAGAGCAGAAGGTTATCCTTAACCCTATGCATCTGCCTCACTTTAAACCATCGCTTGGATTGGTAGCACTGACTCCGCTTCTTGCCGGTTGTGCTAACGGTGAAGTATCTGGTCTTGGATTTGAAGAGGGCATATCAAGCGTTAATGATCAATCTTTATCACTTTGGCAGGGCGCTTGGATAGCTGGCGCAGTTGTTGGAGTGATTACATTAATTTTGATTCTATGGCCAGTTTTCTTCCATCGTAAAAAGGATGAGAATTTTCCGAAACAAACTCAATACAACATTCCAGTGGAAATTGCTTACACATTAATTCCATTCTTAATAGTTGCTGTCCTTTTCTATTTCACAGTTCAACGAGAGTCAAAGATCGTTAAAATTTCTCCCGACTCACAAGTTTCACATTTTATTGATGTAGTTGGATTCCAGTGGTCATGGCAGTTTAAATATAAGGATGCTGGTGATTTTAAGAGTGCAACTGTGACTGGTACACCAGCTCAGCCTCCAACTTTGTATCTACCCCAAGGACAAAAAGTTCGCTTCACTTTGGATGCAAATGATGTCGTCCATGGCTTCTGGATTCCAGCTTTTATGATTCAAATGCAAAATTTGCCAGGCGTAACAAACCAATTGGAATTTACAGCTAATAAATTGGGAACTTATCCAGGTCGATGCAATATTTTATGTGGCAGAAACCATGCTCAAATGCTATTTACCGTTAAAGTTGTCACTTTAGCGGAGTATCAAAGTTATATTGAAGGTTTAGTAGCCGAAGAGAAAGCAGCGATCGCATGACCACCTATGCACAGCGACCAACTATTTCAACTAGTAGGCAGGCTCCGGCTCCAACATCCAAGGGACGTTTAGTAGTTAAGTGGTTAACTTCAACTGATCACAAAACAATTGGTTATTTATATTTAATGACCTCATTTGCTTGGTTCTTAATCGGTGGATTATTAGCTCTACTTCTTCGTGGTGAATTAGCTCGTCCCGGAATGCAGTTTTTAAGTAATGAGCAGTACAACCAGATATTTACAATGCATGGCACCATCATGCTTTTAATGTTTGCAACTCCATTATTTGTTGGATTTGCAAATGTAATTATGCCGCTACAAATTGGTGCAGCAGATGTGGCATTCCCAAGATTAAATATGCTTTCATACTGGCTATATCTATTTGGCGGCCTGATGGCATTTGCCGGATTTTTAACTCCAGGGGGAGCAGCATCATTTGGGTGGACAGCCTATGCACCACTTTCAAATGCCGAATACTCACCTGGCATCGGTGCTGATCTTTGGTTAGTTGGACTTGCAATTGGTGGTCTTGGAACGATTTTAGGTGGAGTTAACTTTATAACCACAATATTAACAATGCGTGCTCCAGGAATGACCATGTTTAGAATGTCAATATTTAGCTGGAACGTTTTACTTACCTCCATCCTGGTTTTAATTGCATTCCCACCATTAGCAGCTGCGTTTTTAGCACTTGAATCTGACCGCTTATTTGGATCGCATATTTTTGATCCTGCAAATGGCGGAGCTATGTTGTGGCAGCACCTATTTTGGTTCTTTGGTCATCCAGAGGTTTATATTTTAGCTCTACCATTTTTTGGTATAGCAACTGAAATTTTGCCAGTCTTTTCTCGCAAACCAATCTTTGGTTATAAAGGTTTAATTGCAGCCACTATTGCAATCGCTGCTCTATCTGTTGCAGTTTGGGCCCACCATATGTATGCCAGCGGACAAGTACTCTTACCATTCTTCTCATTTATGACCTTCTTAATCGGTGTTCCAACTGGAGTTAAATTCTTCAACTGGATCGGAACGATGTGGCGTGGCTCAGTGACCTTTGAAACCCCAATGCTTTGGGTAATGGGATTTTTAGTTACCTTCTTATTTGGTGGAATTACCGGAATTATTTTGGCCTCACCGCCACTTGATTTTGCAGTCTCGGCTTCCTACTTCGTAGTGGCACATTTCCACTACGTGTTATTTGGAACTGTGGTATTTGCTATGTTTGCTGGTTTTTACTTCTGGTGGCCTAAATTTACTGGTCGAATGCTCGATGAAACTCTGGGCAAGATTCATTTCTGGACATTGTTCTTTGGTTTCCACTTAACATTTTTGATTCAGCACTGGATGGGAATTAAGGGCTT
>WLMP01000049.1 GCA_009700155.1 Actinomycetota bacterium | reverse complement strand
CGATCAATTTCATTAGCCGTAGATATTACAAATTACGTGATGCTTGAGTTGGGCCAGCCACTGCACGCATTTGATGCTGATGTAATAACCGGAGGCCTTAGAGTCGCAAGGGCTAATAAGTTCTCAAAGCTTGTTACTTTAGATAAAGTTGAACGAAAACTTTCAGCTGATAATTTGTTGATTTGCGATGCAAACTCAGCCCTAGCGTTAGCTGGAACAATGGGGGGATTAGCCTCGGAGGTTACTTCGCAAACTACGAAGATTGCTCTAGAGGCCGCACATTTTGATCCAATCAGCATTGCACGAAATTCACGTTTTCATAAATTATCTAGTGAAGCATCTAGAAGAATGGAAAGAAATACCGATCCTGCTTTAACCGAGATTGCCTCTGCTCGAGCAGCCCAATTATTGATAGATCTTGCAGGTGCTAAATATCTTGGTTCATCTTTTGCAGGGCTAGCAATTAAGCCTCGAAAGATTAAGATCTCAGTGGAAAAGGTGTGTGAGTTGGTCGGAGCAAAATACACACTCAAGCAAGTAAAAGATGCTTTGATTTTAATTGGCTGCAAAGTTACTGGCAGTGGATCAATTATCACTATTGAAGTTCCAACATGGAGACCTGACTTATCGAATACGGCTGATTTTGCAGAGGAAATTGCCAGGCTAGTTGGCTATGACCAAATTCCATTAAGACTGCCAACCGGAAAATCTGGAGCAAAACTTTCTACAATGCAAAACCGCAAGCGCCAGATCGCATTAATGCTTGCAAATCAAGGTTATACAGAGGTTATCAACTACCCATTTGTTAATCAGGAGTTAGTAGACGCACTTGGTTTCATAGGTGATAGAGCTAAATCATTTAAATTAGCTAACCCAATGTCAGAGGATTTTCCTCTCCTGCGCACTCATTTATTACCTGGCTTACTAACAACTCTTTCAAGAAATATTAATAGAGGTGCCAAGGATCTTGCCCTATTTGAGATAGGAAGTGTGTTTAGAAATATCTCACCACTTGGTAAAGTTATGCTGCCGACAACGGAGCGCAAGCCTTCCCAGAAAGTTATCGATTCAATATATTCAAGTGTTCCAAATCAGATGTTGTTTGTAGCTGGCGTATCTTGCGGTGAGAAGTATTTAAGTAGCTGGCAGGGTGAGGGAAGTAAATTTGAGTGGAGCGATGCAGTTTCTAAGGCTGCTGAGATTATTGAATCAACTGGAAACAAGTACGAGATAACTGGGACTGATCTTGCTCCATGGCACCCAGGTCGTTGCGCTGAATTCAAAGTTGAAGGAAAAGTTGTTGCACATGCAGGTGAATTACATCCAAGGGTAATTGCAACACTTAATCTGCCAGCACGAACTTGTGCCTTTGCGGTTATCCTAAATGAATTACCAGAAGCAAAACTTGGCGCAGCACCAAAAATCTGGAATATGCCAGCAGCCGTACAAGACATCGCTCTAGTTGTCTCTAAAAATGTTTCAGCATCAGATGTTGAAGATTCATTGAGAATGGGCGCAGGCGAGCTTTTGGAATCGATAAGTTTGTTTGATCGATATGATCAAATTGGTGATGAAAAAGTTTCACTTGCTTTTACTCTAACTTTTAGAGCAGCCGACCGTACATTAACCGCTGAAGAGGTTTCGGGCTACCGGGATGAAGCGGTAAAGCGGGCAGGCAAAGATTGTGGGGCAATACTTAGGGCCTAGTGTATAAATATGCGTATATTTGCATATTTATACTTTACTCGGCTATCCTTTATCTATGAAAACAGGAGTAGTAGGAGCTAGCGGTTATGCTGGCGGGGAATTACTTCGCATCTTGTCTACACATCCTCTTTTTAATATTTCATATACCGCAGCTGGGTCAAATGCGGGAGAGTTGATTTCAGATTTTCATCCATTACTGCAAGGTTTTAAAACTAAAAGGTTTGAAGATACTTCAATCGAAAAGATTAATCAGTGCGATTTAGTTTTCATCGCTCTACCGCATGGTGAATCAGCAAAGTTGGTTGATCAGATTGATCCAAAGGTAAAAATAGTTGATCTTGGAGCAGATTTTCGGTTGACCGACCCGCAACAATGGCAGAAGTACTACGGAATTGCTCATGCTGGAAGCTGGCCATATGGTTTACCAGAATTGGTTGATCACTCAGAAATTTCTAACGCAAATAGAGTTGCTAACCCAGGCTGCTATGCAACAGCAATCTCACTTGCAATTGCTCCGGTAATAAATTTTATCGATACTGCAGATGTATCAGTTGTGGCATCTTCTGGCACTACTGGTGCTGGCCGTAATGCCAAAGTTAACCTGGTAGGAAGTGAATTTAGGAATAACTTAACCTCTTATAAGTTTGGTGGGGTACATCAGCACACCCCTGAAATTGAGCAGGTGCTTAATCACCTAAGCAGTAAGCAAGTTAAGATCTCTTTTACACCAGTACTGGCACCTATTCCAAGAGGTATTTTAGCTACTGTATCTGCCAAACTTTCTGCTCCACTAACTTCTGCAACCATTCGAGATTCTTTTGTAGATTTCTATAGTAATAGTTCCTTTGTTAAATTCTTAGATGAAGGATTAATGCCTCAGACACTCTCAGTCTTAGGTAGTAACAATGTAGAGATTCAGGCTGCTATCGATGAACATGTAGGTAGGGTAGTGATTTCAGTTGCTATCGATAATCTAGGAAAAGGTGCTGCGGGTCAAGCAATTCAAAATGCAAATTTAATGACTGGCCAATCTGAAAGTGCTGGTCTTACGAATATAGGTCTTAAATGATTGTTATTAAATATGGTGGCAATGCGCTACCAACAAGTGAAGACTCTGATCCGGTGCTAGAAGCTATTGCTGATGCATTTTTAGATGGTGATCAAATAGTTTTAGTTCACGGAGGTGGCCCACAAATTGATTTGGCATTGACTGAGAAAGGTATCGGTAAGGAAAAACTAGCGGGCTATCGAGTAACTACTCCTGAAGTTTATTCTGTAGTTGAATCAGTTTTAAGCGGAACGATACTAAGAACAATTGTAAATTATTTGATCGGCAGTGATGTCAATGCTGTTGGATTATCGGCATCAGATGGCGGTCTTATTAGAGTAAAGAAATTTAAACCTAACGTAGATGGCAAACAAGTTGATATTGGTTATGTCGGAGAGGTCATTGATACAAATCCAATGATTTTAGAAAGTTTAATAACTGAGGGATACCTGCCCGTAGTTTCTCCAATTGCAACTGATCAGGATGGCATTGGCTACAACGTGAATGCAGATTTGGTTGCAGCTGCTATCGGTGGTGCGCTACGAGCTGATTCTGTAATCTTTTTAACTGATGTAGATGGCATATACCGGAAATGGCCAGACAAATCCTCAATCATTGATGAGATATCAGTTGAAGACCTAAAATCAATTGAAAATTCATTTACTGATGGCATGATCCCGAAGGTAAAAGCTGCAATTAATGCGATCGACTCAGGTGCGTTCTCGGTTCGAATTACTAATGGAACAAAGTTAGATGCAGTCCTAGATGCTTTAGATAATCGTGGCGGAACAGTTGTGGTTGCATAATGGCTAAATTAAATACAAACTCAGCAACGTCAAGAAGATCAATTGTAATTAAATTAGTTGATGACGGTTTAATTCATTCGCAAAACGACCTAGTTAAGCAATTGAGTAAGTATGGATTTGTAGTAACTCAAGCCACAGCAAGTCGAGATTTAGAAGAGCTAGGTGCTGTGCGAGGTAAAGATAACTTAGGTATCTTTCGCTATCAGTTTGTTTCAGCTACTGAAAATTATCGTAGTAAAGTACTAAGTGATCTGGTTGCTTCAATTGATTCCAGTGCCAATCTTGCAGTTGTCAAAACACCGCCCGGAGCTGCTGCATTTTTAGCCGGTAGTTTGGATAGGGCAAGTAAGTCGGGCAAGTTACACTCTGCAATAGGAACTATTGCCGGTGATGACACTGTCTTAGTTGTTTCCAAATCTGCCTCCGGTGGAGCAGCACTTGCTAAGGAGATTATGAAGTTGTTAGGGGAGAGCAAATGACGCTTTGGGGCGGAAGGTTTGAAGGTTCTCCTGATGATGCACTCTCTGCTTTATCTAGAAGTGTTGAGTTTGATTGGCGGCTTGCACCCTATGAAATTGAAGTAAATCTGGCACATCTAAACAATCTGATAGAACAGTCAGTAGTAACCAAGGAGGATGGTGCTCGCTTAAAACAAGCTTTAATGGAGTTAGCAACAGAAATTGGAAGTGGAAAATTCACCTACTCAAAAGCTGATGAGGATGTTCATAGCGCAATTGAGCGGGGTTTAGTTGAGAAATGTGGCGAATTAGGTGGCTCGATCAGGGCAGGAAGATCAAGGAATGATCTTGTTGTTACAGATTTTAAGTTGTACTTAATCGATCATCTTCTAGAGGTCGCTGCTTTAGTTGCTGAACTAGTTAAGGTTTTGAACTCTCAGGCAAAAAAACATTTGGATGTAGCGGCACCTGGATTTACCCATACTCAGCACGCTCAGCCAATTACATTTGCACAAGAACTGAGCAAGCATTCACATTCACTACTTCGGGATATTGATCGGATATTTGATTGGCTAAACCGAAACTCTAAATCTCCATATGGCGCAGGTGCACTTGCTGGTTCACCATTAGTGCCAAAGCCGGAGAAGATTGCAAAAGAGTTGGGATTTACCGGTGTAATGGCGAACAGTATTGATGCGGTCAGTGATCGTGATTTTGCCGCTGAAGCCTTATTTGATTTAGCAATGTTAGGAATTCACCTATCTAGAATTGGTGAGGAATTTATTTTATGGAGTTCAAATGAATTTAACTGGGTTCAAATTTCTGACGCCTATACAACTGGCTCATCAATTATGCCGCAGAAGAAGAATGCTGATATTGCAGAGTTAGCAAGAGGCAAATCCGGAAGATTTATCGGAAATTTAACCTCTTTGTTGGTGGTGCTTAAAGGTTTACCTTTTGCCTATAACCGGGATTTACAAGAGGATAAAGAGCCAGTATTTGATTCAATCGATCAATTGCTTGTTTTATTACCTGCATTAACTGGCATGGTGCAAACAGCTAAGTTTAATCCGGATAAGATTTCAGCAAATGTAACAAGCGGATTTTCGCTAGCTACTGAGATTGCAGATTATCTAGCTAAAAAGCAAGTTCCCTTTGCAATCGCACATGAAGCAGCTGGTATGTGTGTAAAACTCTGCGAAAGCAACTCAATTGAATTAGATCAATTAACTGATGCTCAGTTTGCTCAAATACACCCAGCATTAACTAGTGATGTACGAGATGTTTTGGATGTAAAGGCTGCAGTTGCAAGTAGGTCATCATCACTTGGGACAGCTGGCGCTTCAGTCGGTAAGGCTATTGCTGAGTTAGATAAGCAAATTTCTAGGGTTGAAGGTGAGATATCCAACCACCGCAAGCTCTTATCGGGCATGATCTCCCAATGAGCAATCAGTTACTTGAAGATCTAGAGTGGCGAGGATTAATCGCCCAGTCGACTGATCGCAAGGAGCTAGAGCAGACTCTTTCTAAACAAATTAGTTTGTATGTAGGTTTTGACCCAACTGCACCAAGTCTGCATGTAGGAAATTTAGTTGTGCTACTAGTGCTTAGAAGATTTCAATTAGCAGGTCATAGACCAATTCCGCTAGTAGGTGGAGCTACCGGCCTAGTAGGAGATCCAAGCGGAAAAAGTGAGGAGCGATCCCTCAATGAAGAGAAGGTAGTAGGTGAGTGGGTTGCGAGAATTAAGAAACAGTTAGAAAAAGTAATTGATTTTTCTGATAAAAAATCAGGTGCAATAATGGCAAATAATTTGGATTGGACCAAGCCAGTTTCTGCTTTAGAGTTTTTACGAGATATTGGAAAGCATTTTTCGGTAAATCAAATGTTAGCTAAGGATTCAGTGGCCAATCGCTTAGCTACAGCTGGTATCTCTTACACAGAATTTTCTTATCAAGTGCTTCAGGCATTTGACTACCTAGAGCTTTATCGACGACACCAGTGCAAGTTACAGATTGGTGGCTCTGATCAATGGGGCAATATTGTTGCTGGCCTTGATTTAATTCGTAAGGTTGAAGGCGGCTCAGCACATGCTTTAACCGTGCCATTATTAGCTAAATCAGATGGTTCAAAATTTGGTAAAACTGCATCAGGTGCAGTTTGGTTAGATCCACAGATGACATCTGCATATGACTTTTTTCAATACTGGCTAAATAGTGATGATGCGGATATGCCAAAACTATTAAAGGTGTTTTCACTAAAAGATCGCGCCGAGATTGAGCGCTTGATTGAGACAGTAAAGGTCAATCCAGGAGCTAGGGAGGCACACCGCGAGTTAGCACGAGAGCTGACCTCACTAATTCACGGTGAGCAGGTTGCCAAAAAGGTCGAGGAGGCGGCAAAGGCACTATTTGGACAGGGTGATATCTCTGAACTAGAGCTTTCAACGCTGGATTCGGCCCTTTCTCAACTGCCAAAGGTGCAGATCAAAAAAGGAGAAAGCTTTCCAACATGGGTTGATCTGCTTGCAGCCACTGGGGTAGTTGATTCCAAGTCGGCAGCTAGGCGAATTGTGAAGGAGGGCGGGGGGTATTTGAATAATAAAAAGGTCGAAAGTGAGGATTTCACCCCGACAAAAGCTGATCTTCTACATGGAAAATACCTGCTTTTGCGCAAGGGAAAACGTGATCTAGCCGCCGTCGAGATTGTGGGCTAGGGCGGGCCTTTTTGCCCGAAATGTCGATTTGACCCCCCTTCACGCTGGGGGCTATATTTCACCTCCCCATACGAGACGGACTTCTGAAGAAGGCCGGGTATGGAAAACCCCGATTTTTAAGGTTTGTAGGCATGCCTAGAAACTTTATTAAATGGGTTGCCCTGCACGCAGAAGAAATTTTGCAACCAGTGCGCAGTCGTACCTTGAGAACTCAACAACGTGCAATAAAGTCAATGCCAAAGATTTCTT
>WLMP01000048.1 GCA_009700155.1 Actinomycetota bacterium | reverse complement strand
TTTAGTAAATATGCCGCCACCTACTCGCATAAACATCGCTAGCATCGCAGCACCAAAGCCAAAACCCTCTAAAACAGTTGGTGCATTTTCTTTATAAATAATTACTACTAATGATGCACCTAATAACCCGAGACCAACTGTGGTCATACCAACTACGCCACCAGTTCTAAATGCAATTTGTACAGCGCGCTGTGCTGATTTCTTACGAGCAGCCTCAGCTACACGAACATTTGCCCTAACCGCTAACCACATTCCGTTATAACCAACTAATGCTGAAAATCCTGCGCCAACTAAGAAAAATATAGATCTACCAACTCTGATTTCCAGATCTCCCGGTAGAGCAAATAAGAGAACAAAAACAATTGCTACAAAAACTGAGAGTGTTCTGAATTGTCTTGATAAATAAGCAGCAGCTCCAATTTGTACCGCGGCTGCAATCTCTTTCATCTTTGCTGTGCCCTCATCTTGGGCTAAGACCTGTGCTCTTAGGGCAAGTGCTATAGCTAGAGCTAATAAAGAGATTCCTAGAATTACATAAACATATGTGAGGTTATTTCCAGTTACTTGGACAAGATTCAATTAACACTCCTTGGGTAGGGCTCAACTCTGAGCACTTAACTGTAGACGGGCGAGTTTACGCACACCTATGACCCTTTTTACAAATAAAGAGGTATGCCGTGGATAAATTACGCTCAATTTGGCAGGTCAAGCCATATACCCTGACCCCCAAGATGAACTTTATTGATGCAAATTCAGTGGTCTCCACTCTTGGTTTAATCGGTGTGCTTGGAATAATTTTTATGGAGACTGGTCTGCTAATTGGATTATTTTTCCCAGGCGGTGAGGTTGTATTCCTTGCTGGAATTGCAGCATCTGGTTCTGGTGCGCAACTTTTGGGTGAGGCTAAGTTATCTGCGCCGCTTCTTTTTACTTTAGCACCAGTAGCTGCAATTGCTGGTGGTGAAGTTGGGTATTGGTTTGGCAAAAAATATGGAAGAAAATTTTTTGAGCGACCAAACACCAGATTCTTTAATATGAAAATGGTAGAGACTATTGAAAAGTGGTTAGTTAAATATGGCCCACGTAAGGCGCTAATTTTTGGACGTTTTATTCCGTTTGCAAGAACTTTAATTAATCCAGTTTGTGGAGTGGTTAAGTTAGAACGTAAATTATTTTCAACCTGGAATGCAATCGGTGCAATTATTTGGACTCAGGTTGCAATTGGAATTGGATACTTGTTGGGAGATTTAATTGAAGGCTCAATTAATAAATATCTCTATCCGATTATAGGAGTAATAGTTTTGATAACACTTTTGCCATTACTTAATAATATTTATAAAGAAAGAAAACAAAAAAGTTAGTTATAAACCTAAATCTGCTAATTGGTAAACGGCGCGATACTCTAGATTAGCTTCTTTTACTTTTGCAGCAGCACCTCGCTCGACAATTACTGCAACCGCAACAATTATCGCTCCAGCCTCTTTTAATGCCTCAACTGCGGTTAATACCGATCCACCAGTGGTAGAGGTATCTTCAACAGCTAAAACCTTTTTGCCTTTAACATCAGGGCCTTCAATTCTTCGTTGTAAGCCATGAGCTTTTTCTGCTTTTCGAACTACAAAAGAATCTAATTTGCGGCCCTTACTGGCTGCAACATGCATCATTGCAGTTGCAACTGGATCTGCACCAAGAGTTAGACCGCCTACTGCTTCATAATCTAAATCTTTAGTTAACTCCAACATAACCTCACCAACTAGTGGGGCGGCTATGGAATCTAAAGTTACTCTGCGTAAATCAACATAGTAATCAGCCTCTTTACCTGAGGATAAAATAACTTTTCCATGCACAACTGCTTTTTTTAAAATCTCTTCTTTTAATTTTTCTTTAATTGACATGTGCTTAGCCTATCTATTTCTGCTTAATTATTTGGATAAACAACAATTGTTTGATTATCTCTTCTTACTAGAGCTTTTGGTGGATTGGCCTCAAGCAATGCGTCTACTTCAGTTCTTAACTTAGCAACCTCAAGTGCCATATTTGCTACCGCTTCTTCCAACTCAATAATGCGAGCAATGCCAGCAAGGTTAATTCCTTCTCCAACTAATCGTTGAACATTACGCAATTTAACTATATCGATTAATGAGTAACGTCGATTTTTTCCGATTGTTCTACCTGGTGAAACTAAACCCAACCTGTCATATTGCCTAAGGGTTTGTGGGTGTAATCCAGATAATTTAGAAGCAACAGAGATAACATAAACTGCTTCATCTTCAGGAATTTGATTTTCATTACTCATAATTTTGCCTTACTAATTAACTCAGCTCGTGGATTAAAATCTGAAGTTGCTTTTGCAAAATCTTCAATAGCTTTTTTAGCTTGCCCATCTACGCGTTGTGGAATTCTTACATCTAAGGAGACTAATAAATCACCTGAGGTAGAACCTTTCTTAATACCTCTACCTTTAATTCTTAGCGTCCTACCTGATGGTGTTCCAGGTGCAATGCGAACTATTACTTCATCACCATCTAAAGTTGGAACTGAAATATCAGCTCCTAGTGTTGCCTCTGCAAAAGTAATTGGCAAAGTTAGGTGAATATTCTCATCTTTTCTAGAAAATACTGGATGAGGTGTTACATGCACAATCACATATAAATCTCCAGGACCAGCTGCACCTGGTGCGCCACGACCTTTAATTTTTATTTTTGCACCATCTTTAATCCCGGCAGGCACTCTTGTAGTTATATTTGTTGGCGTAGAGCCTTGTGGTGAAAGCCTTAAATTTAACTCTGTGCCATAAATTGAATCTTTGAATGTAATTGATGCTTCAGTTTGTAAATCAGATCCATGTTTGCTTCTGCCGCCGCCAAATAAAGTTGAAAAAATATCTCCACCTGGTCCAAATAGATCACCAAAGTCGCCAGAGTTAAAGCCTTGGCCGCCAGGTGAAAATCCAGGTGGAACTCGCCCTGATTTAAAAGCTTGCCTTGCTTCATCATATTCACGGCGTTTTTTATCATCACTTAATATGTCATAGGCTTCAGAAACTGCCTTAAAACGATCCTCTAATTTTTTATCGCCTTTAGTTTTGTCTGGGTGGAGCTCTCTAGCTAATTTTCGATACTGCTTTTTAATCGCTGTGGCATCAGCGTTTTTGGCAACACCAAGGATTTGGTAATAATCCTTTTCGTATAAATCTTTAGCGGCCATGAATAATTAAAGTTAGTTGCTTACTTCAGGTTCAGTTACTGCAACTCGCGCAGCTCTAATTACTCGCTCTTTAAATTTATAACCTGGTTGCAAAATCTTTGTTGCAGTCGGTTGAGTTACCTCAGATGATGTTTCATGGGTAAGTGCTTCGTGGATCTCTGGATTAAATGGAACTGGTGCATCGGCAAACTTGCTTAAACCTAATTTTTCTACGATTGTATTTATGCGATCTGAAACCGCCTTAAACCCACCAGTTAATTCACCGTGTTCACTCGCTCTTTCTAAATCATCTAGCACTGGAAGTAATTCAGATAAAACTGCAGCAAAAGCAAGCTCGGATGTTAATTGTCGATCGCGATCTACACGCTTTCGATAATTTGCATACTCAGCTTGTAGGCGTTGTAGATCTGAAGTTAGGGTTGCAACCACATCAACTTCGGTAGTGGTTTCATTTAATACTTCATCAACTGCGTCAGAGAGTTGTTTCTCTGACGCAGTTAAATTATCTTCGCTCATTACTTTTGCTCATCCACAACTTCAGCATCTTGCACACCATCATCTGCTGGTGTATCACCTGCTGGAGCTTGTGCAGCATTTGCTGCATATAAAGCTGCACCTAATTGCTGACTGATCTCAGATACTTTTTCAGTTGCGCTCTTAATTGCAGATAAATCTGTTCCCTCAAGAGATTTCTTTAGATCTGTAATTGCTGCTTCTAGTTCAACTTTTTTCGTAGCGTTATCGCCATCATTGAACTTATCTGCATTATCTTTTAGGAATTTCTCTGTTTGATAAACAAGAGAGTCGCCAGAATTTCTAACATCTGCCTCTTCTCTGCGTTGCTTATCCTCTTCAGCATGCGCCTCGGCATCCTTCATCATTTGCTCAATCTCTTCTTTAGAAAGAGCAGAGCCACCGGTGATTGTCATGCTTTGTAATTTTCCTGTACCAAGATCTTTTGCCGATACATGAACAATTCCATTGGCATCGATATCAAATGTGACCTCAATTTGCGGAACTCCTCTTGGTGCAGGTGGTAGTCCAGTTAACTCAAACATGCCAAGTTTCTTGTTGTAAGCAGCCATTTCGCGCTCACCTTGGAACACCTGAATTTGTACAGCTGGTTGATTATCATCTGCAGTTGAGAAAATCTCACTACGTTTAGTTGGGATAGTTGTATTGCGCTCAATTAACTTAGTCATAACTCCACCCTTGGTTTCAATACCAAGAGATAGTGGTGTGACATCAAGTAATAACACATCTTTAACTTCACCCTTTAATACACCAGCTTGTAGGGCAGCTCCAACAGCAACTACCTCATCTGGATTAACACCTTTATTTGGCTCTTGTCCACCAGTTAATGATTTAACTAAATCAACAACTGCTGGCATACGAGTTGATCCACCAACTAAAACAACATGATCGATATCAGCTATTGGAATACCGGCATCACGTAGTACTGATTGGAATGGTTTCTTACATCTTTCTAATAGATCTGCAGTTAACCCTTGAAATTGCGCTCTGGTAACTGTCTCATCTAAAAACAGTGGATTTTTTTCAGTATCAACTGTTATGTAAGGCAAATTGACGGAAGTTTGCGCAGAAGATGAAAGTTCAATCTTTGCCTTCTCTGCAGCTTCACGCACACGTTGCATCGCCATTTTATCTTTAGTTAAATCAATACCATTTTTGGCAGCGAAAGTTTTAACTAAGTGATCAACTAATGCTTGATCCCAGTCATCTCCACCTAAATTGTTATCACCGTTAGTAGCTTTAACTTCAACAACACCTTCACCAATTTCAAGTAAAGATACGTCAAATGTTCCGCCACCTAGGTCGAAAACTAAAATTGTTTGTTCTTTATCGCCCTTGTCTAATCCATAAGCGAGCGCAGCCGCTGTTGGCTCATTAACAATACGTAATACATTAAGCCCTGCGATCTCACCAGCTTCTTTAGTTGCTTGGCGTTGAGCATCATTAAAGTATGCCGGCACAGTAATAACTGCATCTGCTACCGTCTCGCCTAAATAACTTTCAGCATCGCGCTTTAATTTCATTAATATGCGAGCACTAATTTCTTGAGGTGTGTACTTCTTGCCATCAATATCTTGGGTCCAATTAGTTCCCATATGTCTTTTAACTGAGCGGATTGTGCGCTCAACATTTGTTACAGATTGACGCTTTGCAACCTCACCAACTAATACCTCACCATTTTTTGCAAAGGCAACAATTGATGGGGTAGTTCTAGCACCCTCTGCGTTTGCAATAACAGTTGGTTCACCACCTTCTAATACCGATACGCAGCTATTAGTTGTTCCTAAATCAATTCCTACCGCTCTTGCCATCTGGTTTTACTCCTTTTTTTCATTTCTATTTTTTTGACCTGTTTGGGTCTTTGGGGGTTACCTCAAAGCTGGCCTAAGCCTTTGCTTCACAGGTATATTCTCAACCTTGAGTGCCTATTTGGTCAAAAGGTTGAGCCGAGTAGGCTCAAGGTTGCTATCTACAGAACTGAAACTGAGGCTGCTTTATTCCCAGAGCGATCTTTTAGGTTTAAGTAGGGCAGCGATCAAAGCGCCCCCGATCAGTCCGCCTAAGTGAGCCTTCCAATCAATACCTGGGATTAAAAAGGGGATTGCAATATTTATTGCGATTAATGAGCCCACCTCTTTCGGGTTTGCCCCTAACGCTCTGCCGGCAATAGCTAATGCGCCAAATAATCCAAAGATCATTCCAGATGAGCCCACCGCCAAGGTTTGTGGTGGGTTAAAAACATAGGAGGCTAGTGAGCCTGAAATTAAACTTACAAATAAAATAATTGCATACTTATTTTGGCCATAAAAACTTTCAACTAATGTGCCAATTGATAACAGGGCAAGCATGTTAAAGATTAAATGCAGCCAGCCGCCATGCACCAAAGCCACTGTGATTAACCGATACCACTGCCCTTGATCTATTGCCGCCGGATATAAGGCAAACTCAAATTGCAGATTAGTTTGAAATTGAGAAAGTAAAAAACATCCAGAGATTAATAAAATTAAGTTTTTAGTTAATCCCTGTGGCATTAAATTTACTTTATAGTTACAGAGTTAATCTTAACTGCCTGAACTGGCTTGTCATTTGCACCAGTTTTAACAGTTGCAATTGCATCTACTACCTTTTGGCTAGCAGCATCCTTGACCTCACCAAATATTGTGTGTTTTTGGTTTAACCAAGCAGTTGGAGCTACTGTAATAAAAAATTGAGAACCATTGGTGTTTGGTCCAGCATTTGCCATAGCTAGTAAATATGGTCGATCAAAACTTAATTCGCCATGAAACTCATCGGCAAAGTTATAGCCAGGGCCACCCATACCACTACCAAGTGGGTCTCCGCCTTGAATCATAAATCCTGGAATAACGCGGTGGAAAATTGTGCCATCATAAAGATTGGTTTTTACTTTCTCGCCAATATTTGGATCTATCCACTCTTTTGCACCTGTTGCAAGATCAACAAAGTTCTTAACTGTTTTTGGTGCCTGGTTTGGAAATAACTCAATGGTGATTTCCCCCATGCTTGTTTTTAAGATTGCTGTATTCATACTCACTTGATCACTCTGCCCTTCGTTTTTTGTTTCTGTCTTTGTTTCACTCTGTACTTCTGTATTTGCCTGACTCTGCATTTCATTTTCTGTTGATGAACATCCGGTAAGTAGTAAAGCGGTAATTAAAAATAAAGATAATTTCTTCATTTAATTTCACCAACCTGTTCTTGGATAAGTTTTTTATTTACTTTTAATAAATAAAATTTGTGGAGACCAGGGGAATCGAACCCCTAACCCCCGCCTTGCAAAGGCGGTGCTCTACCAATTGAGCTAGG
>WLMP01000047.1 GCA_009700155.1 Actinomycetota bacterium | reverse complement strand
TTTACCTATCGTGCGCTCCACCATTTTCACATGACGATAGCGCCACTCCTGTATGCCCTCATCAATATCAACTAATCTTTCACAAACCATCGCTGTTTGCGGATCACTTTGATGCACCTTTAGTAAAACATCCTGCACCGCTTCATTTGATGAATAGGCGGTGGATTTATCTCGATTCAAAATCTCACTTGGAACTTGATGTCCTCGTTTAGTTAAAAACTCAAGGGTTGAATCCCAGATTGAATTTTGCTTGGCAAGGGCGGTAATTTGTTCAGCAACATCAGGTGGTAGGTGGCTAGACATCTTGCTATCTCTTCTACCAAGTAACGCCTCTACCATTCTAAATTGTGCAGATTGAAAGCCACTAGATGAAGATAGGTAAGAACGAAAAGCATTGAACTGTAGTGGGGTCATAGTTTCTAAGATATCTATCTGTGCCACACAGACCTTTAGGATTGTTCTAATTCTTCCCAAAATTGATAGGCAGTAATGGGTATCGCCGGACTCTAATGCCCGCTGTGCTTGCTTGAACTCATGAATTAATTGCTTAAACCACAACTCATAGGTTTGATGAATGATGATAAACAACATCTCATCATGTTCTGGCCCGGCAGATAATGGCTTTTGAAGTTTTAACAGCTCATCTACAGCAAGGTAGGAGTTATAGGTGAGCGCTGAATCATAATTTTCACTCATGTAACTCTTGAACTACTTTCTTTAACACTCTTATACGCACCACTGGCAACTAGATCTCGCATGCGATCAAAACCATCCCAAAGCTCAACATATGAGGTAGCAAGAGGTGAAATCGCCACTCTAATTGAGTTTGGAGTTCGATAATCTGGAATTACCTTTGACAGAGTTCTAAGCGCAACACAGATCTGAGCAGCATCAGGATGAACTAAAGAGATATGCCCGCCACGATTATTAGATTCTCTTGGGGTGTTTAACTCAAATCCAAGTGGCTTAAGCCAGATTTCATACAAATCAATCATTAATTGGGTGCCAATTGCCGCCTTCTTTGCTATCTCACTTATTCCGGCCTCTTGAATTAAATTAAATGCAGATTGCACACAGCGAATACCAATAAGGGAAGGTGAGGCTATTTGAAATCCCCTAATACTTTGCGCCTTCTCAAATTTAGGACCCATTTCAAACTGTGCCTCTTGGGCAAACCAACCTTGGATTGGTACTTGTAATTGGCTTTGAATACGTTTTGAAACATATAGCCAGGCCGGTGAACCAGGACCTGAGTTTCCATACTTATATGTGCAGCCAACACAAAGATCAGCACCTGATTGATCTAAATTTAATTCAATCGCACCAACTGCATGGCTTGCATCCCAAACAACTAATCCACCAACAGCTCTAACCTGATCGGTAATCGCCTTGATATCAGTTCTAGCGCCAGAGCGATATTGAATAACTTGGAAGCTAACAAGTGATACATCTTCATTTAGGTAAGGTGCTAAAACCTGCGTAGTAATTCGCTCATTGGTTGCAACCTTTGGATCTTCGTTATTTATTATTACCAGCTTTAACCCAAATTGTTCAGCAATTCCCTCCAAGATATATCGGTCAGTAGGAAAATTAGCTGCATCGGTAATTATCGTTTTACGTTCTGGCTTAGATCTAACCGCTGCTAAACATAGTTGGTAGAAATTAACTGAAGTTGTGTCGCAAACTAGCACCTGTCCTGGGGCAGCTCCCAGCGCTGATTTGCCCAGTAAATCCCCAGTAGGTTGTGCTTCATCTACCCAATGGCTCCACCCTGAAACTAACTCTGGCCCCCACTCTTTTGTTAGAAAATCATTAACTGCCAAAATGGTTCGCCTCGGCAATCTTCCTAATGAATTTCCATCTAAGTAACAAAGGGTTGGGTCATCAACTACAAACTCGGATTTGAATTTTGCTAACGGGTCATTGGCATCTAAATCTAATGCGTACTGACGCTCTAAATTATTAGCTATCGCCACTTTAATTTCCCACTTCAATACCAGACCAGTTATGACTCACACCTAAAGAGTATTGATTAATAATATAAATGAAAAGCGGGTATGCTCTAAGCATGCAAGATCTAGCCACGCTCTCTGCCCTTACATTTGGCGCTCAAGCCTTTGTAACCTTATTTGTCATCTTAGACCCACCAGGGGCTGCTCCAATTTTCCTAGGCTTAGCTGCTGGAAAAACTGTTAAAGAGCAACGCAAATTAGCTTGGCAAGCCGCCTTTGTTTCACTTTTTGTAATTGTAACCTTTGCCCTGTTTGGCAATGCGCTACTAGATTATTTAAATATCTCACTTGCAGCGCTGCAAGGTGCTGGTGGTATTTTGCTACTAATTACTGGATTAGGCCTACTAACCGGCTCCCTTGTTGAAAGTGAATCAGCTACATCACAAAATATTGCTTTAGTACCACTTGGCACGCCATTACTAGCTGGACCTGGCGCAATTGTTACCACCATGCTTTATGTGCAAAAGGCAGATAATGGCGGTCAGTTAACCTCTCTAGCCTTAGCAATAATTGCAGTTCACATAATTATTGGAATTACTTTTATGTTCTCAACCAAAATCCTTGCCGTAATTAAGGATTCTGGCGTGACTTTGCTAGCCCGAATTGCCGGCCTGCTGCTATCTGCCATTGCAGTTGAAATGATTGTTAGTTCAATTAAATCATTTTTTAGTATTTCCTAGCCCTTACTTAGATCTGTCGCACCTGACAGGTATCTTTAAACCATGGTCTTGGGCAGCACATCACTTCAACAAACAACATTTGTAATTGTTGATTTAGAAACTACTGGTGCTTCCCCAAAAACAGGAGCTGCAATTACTGAAATTGGGGCGGTAAAGGTTAAATCTGGTGAACACCATGGCGAGTTTGAATCCTTTGTTAACCCACTTACCCCGATTCCAGATTACATAACTCAAATGACTGGCATTACAGATCTAATGCTCGCAACGGCGCCAGTAATTGATGAGATTCTGCCAGCCTTCCTAGAGTTTGCCGGTAGTAGTGATCAAACAGTTATTGTCGCCCACAACGCCCCCTTTGATCTTAGTTTTTTAAAAAGTGCTGCAAAAGAAATAGATATTAAATGGCCGGCATATAAAACCTTAGATACAGTAACAATTGCCCGGCAGGTACTTAGTAAGGATGATGTACCAAACTGCAAGCTTTCAACACTTGCCCAGTTTTTTGGAACTAAAACCGAGCCAAATCATCGAGCTTTAGATGATGCCAAGGCAACAACTGAGATTTTGCATGGCTTAATCGAAAGATTAGGTAGCTTTGATGTTCACACAGTTGATGCACTTATGGAGTTTGCTAAAACAGCAGCACATATTCAACGTAAAAATTACTGGGGTTTAAGCTCTATCTAGAGCTGGCAATCTCATTAGAAAGCTCAACCCATTTATTAAGTACTGATAAAGCCGCACCAGAATCAATTGCTCTATTTGCCATTACTAAACCATTAGCAATCTGATTTTGCAGCGTTAAATGAAAATCTCCCTTAAAGGCAGCAATAGCAAAGGCAGCATTTAAAGTTACTGCATCTCGCATAGGCCCAACCTGACCATTAAAAATGCGTTTGGTTATCTCGGCATTAAATGCAGCATCACCACCTGCAAGTGCTGAAATTGGGGCTGCGGTAATACCGAGTTCAGTGGGATCAAAAGTACTTTGCTCTATTTTGCCATCGCTAATTTGCAACACAGTTGTAGTAGTTGAAAGTGAAACCTCATCTAGTCCATCATCACCACGAAATACAAAGCCCTCTTTTCCTTGATCTAGTAGGACTTGGGCCATAAGTTGTAGTAGCTCTGGCTTTGCAACTCCAATTGCGCATGCCTTTGGTTTAGCCGGATTTGATAGTGGTCCCAAAATGTTAAAAATAGTTGAGACCCCTAATTCTTTTCGTGCCGCAGCAGCATGCTTCATAGCTGAATGAAATACCGGGGCAAAGCAAAATCCGATTCCTATTTTGTGTACTGTTTTTTCCACCTCGCTGCCTGTTAAATCCACTCGAACACCTAATGCTTCAAGCAAATCTGCCGCACCAGATTTAGAGGAAATAGCGCGGTTGCCATGTTTGACCACCCGAGCACCAGCTGCGTTTGTAATTATTGCTGCAGCAGTTGAAATATTAATTGTGTTAGTACCATCACCACCTGTGCCAACGGTATCGACTGCTCGCTCACTTATATTTATTGGAGCGCAATACTGATACATCTGATCAACTAGCGCCTCTACCTCTTTGGCACTTTCACCTTTTTGTTTTAAGCCAAGGAGAAACTCTTTAATTTGTTCATTACTGGCCTTTGCCTGAAGTATTTCAGACATTGCCCATGTGGCTTGGTCATTAGTTAAATCAACTTTTTTTGCTAAGGATGAAAATATTGCGTCCCAACTCATTAGCGCCTGCGAATTAATTTGCGAGCGCGGAGTTTGTCTTAAGCAACGCAGCACACTTAGCTGCAATGGTAAATGGATCTATTGGATGAGTAACACTCGCTTCAGCCTTTGACCATGTAGCAAGCCAATTATCTTGAACTCTTCCGGTAATGATTAATACTGGTGGACAGTTGAAAACCTCATCCTTTAATTGACGTGCTACTCCCATGCCGCCCTCTGGAACAGCCTCACCATCTAATATAAAAAGATCAACCTGTTTTTTACTATCAACATAAAGCCGAAGAGCTGCGGCGGTGGCAAACTCTTTAATCTCATGTGGTGCAAGCTGCTTATCTAACTGCTTGCCTAAAGCGGCTATGACCGATTGTCGAACTGTTGAGTCATCTGAGTAAACGGTGATAACCAACTTGCCGGCCTGCGAATTCATGCGCTAATCCTACCTATCACTTACGCACAAAATTGATGCCGATCTGGTGGTGATCAGTTTCACCCAGATCTGAGTGGGCTACCCCCTAGGGAAAATGAGGTATTCCTATCTATTTGCGGAATAATCACCCCCATGACCACATATGCCAGCCCTGCGGTGAAGACCAATCGTCCTAACCTAGTTGCTGTTGGCACCATTGTTTGGCTCTCATCTGAACTTATGTTTTTTGCTGCACTCTTTGCAATGTACTTCACTACTCGCGCAGTCCAAGGTCCAAAGATTTGGGCTGAATCAACTGAGATGTTAAATATTCCATTTTCTGCAACTAACACCACTATTTTAGTTTTATCATCAGTAACTTGTCAGTACGGCGTATTTGCTGCTGAAAGATTTCAAGCTAGAAGAACTGGCACACTCTGGCAACTTAGCAAGTGGGGAATGCGTGAATGGTTTGCGCTAACCTTTTTGATGGGCGCAGTATTTATTGGCGGCCAGGTTTTTGAGTACGCTGAGTTAGTTCATGAAGGGCTAACACTTTCATCTAATGCATATGGTTCGGTCTTTTATCTGACAACTGGCTTCCATGGCCTGCATGTAACAGGTGGCTTGATCGCATTTTTAATTGTTTTAATCCGAGTCTTTCGAGCACAAAAATTTGGACACTCACAAGCAACCACTGCAATCGTGGTCTCCTACTACTGGCACTTTGTTGACATCGTGTGGATCGCACTCTTTACTGCGATCTATCTGATCAAATAGGTATATCGATGAAATTTATCTCTAAGTATCGCAAGCATAAATTTGCTCGACCATTACTTCTGTTGTTCTCACTTTGTGCACTTGGCTTTACTTTCTCTGCTGCAACTGCTGCGCCTTCAACCAACTCAATGGCGCTAGATTCCAGATCAACTTTGATCGAAGAGGGTCAGCAAATATTTTTAAAGGGTTGTTCTTCTTGTCATGGTTTAAATGCTGAAGGTGCTGGAGTTGGACCATCCTTAATCGGTGTTGGTGCTGCCTCTGTTGATTTTCAAGTAGCAACTGGTCGTATGCCGATGCAGGATATGAGCCAGCAAGCAATGCGTAAAGCACCGGTTTATGATGATGAAGAGGTAGCAGCACTTGCAGCTTATGTTGCATCCCTTGCTCCTGGTCCTCGCGCATATACCAATGAAGAGATTAAGTGGGAACGAGATGGAAATACTGCAGAGGGTGGAGAGTTATTTAGAAATAACTGCGCCATGTGTCACAACTTTGCCGGTCAAGGTGGTGCACTAACTCAAGGTAAGTATGCGCCAACTGTTATGGGTGTTGAACCAAAACATATTTATGAGGCAATGATTACTGGACCACAAGCTATGCCAGTTTTTTCTGATAAAACTATTACTCCAGAAGAGAAACTTTCAATTATTAAGTGGATTAAAGCCGCTGAAAGTGAGCCAAGTTTAGGTGGTGCTCCCCTTGGCCGCGTAGGTCCGGTTACTGAAGGTTTATTAGTTTGGACCCTAGGAATTGGCTTGTTAATTGGAATTGCTGTTTGGATAACAGCAAAGGCTAGGTAATCCGTTATGTCAAAAGAGTTAGAGCCACTGGCAGATCCAGGATTACCAGAACATATCCATCGCAAAGCAGATATTGATCCAATTGCTGCAAAGCGGGCCGAGCGTCAAGTTGCAGTTCTATTCTCACTTTCAGCAGTTGGCACTTTACTATTTATTTACTCATTCTTCTTTGTAAGCGAAGATTTGTTTATCTTTGTGCCAATTATGGGTAGCACCAATGCTCAACAATTAGGAATTGGTATTGGTATGGCAGCAAGCCTGTTATTTATTGGCTTTGGTGCAGTGCATTGGGCAAAGACATTAATGCCAGATCAAGAGGTAATTGCAGAACGGCATGAATTAAAATCAGATCCAAAAGATCGCGAAGAGTTTGTTAAAACTGCTAAAGAGGGTGCACAGGCAGCTGGCTTAGGACGCCGGCCACTAATTAAAAGATCATTAGCAGCAGCTGCTGGCTTAGCTGGATTACCTGCAGTTTTACTGTTAAGAGATTTAGGTCCACTACCAGGCAACGCATTAAATGAAACCTCATGGAAGAGTGGCACTAGATTGGTAACTGATCCGGGTGATCGTCCGATTAAGCCAAGTGATTTAGAGGTTGGCGCAGTTGCGCAAGTTATGCCGGAGTTAGCACCAGGTAAAAAGCGCACCTTAGAAGATATTGCAAAAGATGCGGTGCTTTTAATCAGATTACGTCCAAGTGAGTTCCAATTAGATGCTGAGCGTCTGTC
>WLMP01000046.1 GCA_009700155.1 Actinomycetota bacterium | reverse complement strand
GTTTATTGGTGTGAAGGCGTGCCATCCTAATTGCATTCTCTACGCCATCAGCGCCAGCATTTGTAAAGAAAATCTTCTTAAACTTATCCTCAACTAAACTTAAAATACTTTTAGCAGCTTCATTTCTGGCTTCATTAGCATGTTGAGGAGCAATTGTTGTAAGCACATCTGCTTGCTGTTTTATAGCAGCGATAACCTTTGGATGTTGATGGCCAATATTTGTAAAAACTAATTGACAAGAAAAATCTAAGTACTTCTTACCAGTGAAGTCCCAAAAATAAGAGCCACTACCGCCGGCAATAGCCATCGGTGAAATCTGAGCTTGGGCAGACCAGGAGTGAAAAACATTTGCCCGATCATCGGCAAATACTTTTGCTGCCTTTTCGGGATTATTCTCTTGGGTGCTCACATTGCTCCTATGCTTAAGCGAATATAGGCCAATCTAATCACTTATATGCATTTTTTGGTAGCAGGTAGAACTCAGATTAAACCTGAAGTATTGTTTGCTTATGAAATCAATTTCTCATTGGGTCAACGGTTCTATGATGGCTGATAAGCCCGAAAGAACTGGTGAGATTTTTAATCCGGCTACTGGAGCAGTTTCTGGAAATGTAGCTTTTGCTGATGCAGCAACTGTTGACAAGATAGTTAACATCTCCGAAAAAGCGTTTGAACAATGGCGGCATGCGTCATTAACCAAAAGAACTCAAGTTTTGTTTTCTTTTAGAGAATTAGTAAATAAAAATAAAGAAAAGATTGCCGCATTAATAACTGCCGAACACGGAAAAGTTTTAAGTGATGCTCAAGGTGAAGTTACCCGAGGTTTAGAGGTAGTTGAGTTTGCTTGTGGTATTCCCCATCTTCTAAAAGGTGGTTTCTCAGAAGAAGTATCAACTGGCGTAGATGTCTATTCAATTCGTCAGCCATTAGGCCCAGTTGCAATTATCTCGCCATTTAATTTCCCAGCGATGGTCCCGATGTGGTTTTTTCCAATTGCACTTGCATGTGGAAATACCGTAATTGTTAAGCCTTCTGAAAAAGATCCAAGCGCGATTATGTTTATCGCAGAGCTACTTAAAGAGGCAGGATTACCTGATGGAGTTTTCAATGTAATTCACGGTGACAAAGTTGCAGTAGATGCACTTCTTAACCATCCAAAAATTAAATCAATATCTTTTGTTGGTTCAACTCCAATTGCTAAATATGTTTATGAGAATGGAACTAAATCTGGAAAGCGTGTTCAAGCTTTAGGTGGTGCTAAAAACCATATGATCGTATTGCCTGATGCAGATTTAGAGCTTGCTGCAGATGCTGCGATAAATGCTGGCTTTGGTTCTGCTGGTGAAAGATGTATGGCTATCTCAGCAATTGTTGCAGTTGAGCCGATTGCAGATAAATTAATTGAGAAGATTAAAGAGCGGGCGTTGAAAATTAAGACTGGTGATGGAACTAAGGGTGCTGATATGGGGCCATTAGTAACAAAAATTCATAGAGATAAAGTTGCTTCATATATTGCAGCTGGCGAAAAAGAGGGTGCAAAAGTTGTAGTTGATGGCAGGGATATTAAGGTTGATGGAGATGGATTCTGGCTTGGTCCAACATTATTTGATCAGGTTAAACCAAATATGAGTATCTACCTTGAGGAAATTTTTGGTCCAGTTCTAAGTGTGATCAGAGTAAAAAGTTATGATGAGGCATTGAAATTAGTTAATGATCATCAGTATGGAAACGGCACTGCAATCTTTACTAATGATGGTGGGGCTGCTCGCCGATTCCAAAATGAGGTAGAGGTTGGAATGGTTGGTATAAATGTGCCGATTCCAGTTCCAATGGCTTACTTTTCATTTGGTGGTTGGAAAAACTCACTATTTGGTGATTCCCATGCGCATGGAACCGAAGGTGTTCACTTTTTCACAAGAGGTAAGGTTGTTACATCACGCTGGTTAGATCCAAGCCATGGTGGAATTAATCTAGGATTTCCGCAAAACAGCTAACTACCCACGTAGAGTTTTTGCTAGCTCCTTAAAGTCATTAACCATAAAATCAATCTCATCTTGTCCATGAGCAAGGCTGATTAACCACTGTTCATCTAAGCCTGGTGGAGTCATAATTCCGTGGTTTAACGACCATAAGAATGATAACTCTGCGACATTAAAATCTGTTGCTTTATAGTCGCGATAATTTCGAACTGGTTTATCAGACCAGGTAATACAACCTTTAACACCAAATCCAACAGTGTGAGCAGGAAGCTCATACTCATCAATTATTTCTTTAATTTTAGTTAATGCTTGAATATTTAAAGATTCAGCTTTTGCTAACGCCTCTGGTGTACAAACTTTATCTACACCCTTAACCGCTGCCATTGCCAAAATATGGCCATTAAAAGTACCAAGGTGAGGTGCTCTGCCATCTGAAACTGGTTTCATAAATTCAGATTTACCACCAAATGCAGCAAGTGGAATTCCGCCACCAATAGATTTAGCAAGACAAATTAAATCTGGAATTACACCAAGTCTTTGTGCTGCTCCTTGTGGACCTGCAGTTAGTCCTGTTTTAACCTCATCAAAAATTAGTACGATTTTGTACTGATCACATAACTCTCTGACAGCCTCCAAATAACCCTCATCTGGTACAACAATTCCAATATTTTCTAGAACTGGCTCCACAATGAAACAAGCAATTGTTGACGCATGTTCGCTAAATACTTTCTCTAGGGCTTCAATATTGTTGTAAGGCACAACATATGACTCACCTGGATAAACTGCATTTAAAGGAATTGAGTTTGGTGCCTCTGCTGGTCCGGCTTTGTCTAAAGCTGGCTTAGTTGAAACAGAGAGTGCTTCTCCACTGCCGTGGTATCCACCTTCAACTTTTACTACACCCTCTTTCCCGGTGTAGGCACGTGCTGTTCTAACAGCGTACATAGTTGACTCAGTGCCTGAGTTAGTAAATCTAATTTGATCAATACCAAATCTCTTACATAAGCGCTCTGCTGCATCTCTAGAGATTGGTGATGGCGCTGTGTACAAAGTACCCACCGTTAAAAGCTCTCTTATCTCTGAAATGACCTCTTGATTTAAATGTCCAACAAGCATCGAACCAAATCCCATGGAAAGGTCCAGCATTTTTCTGCCATCAACATCTGTCATCCACGCACCCTTTGCAGATGCGATTGAGATTGGATATGGATCAAAAGATTGAAATGATGAGTGAGCTCCTAGTGGAATGCTCTCTACTGCTTTCTTATACTCTAAATCTGAACTCAATAAGGATTTTTTGTACTTATCTAGTTGCTCCTGGAAGAGTTTTTCTATCCGGGCAGGATTAAGTGGTTTTGAATGTGTTGGAACTAGGCGGAATGTTTGTTGGTGGTTCGTTTGGGTTTTCATGCAGTTTTGTACAACAAGTGGTTTTTTTCAAACCAATATTTGTGATGCACACTCCAGTCGTAAGTAGTCTTACTGGTGTAGTTTAGCAGTTTAAAACTTTAAATCAACTCTTATAATTTATGCGTAAAATTCAACAAATTAACTTAAAGTACAGATACAAATTATATTTTTGTGTAATTAAAGTAATTTTAAATATTATCTTAATTTACTTATCCAAACTATACCGATGTCCCTCATTACTAAATAGGCCGGCATTAGAGCCTAAAATTATTGATGCAAACTTGAAGTATTTGATAAAACGGTAAGTGTGAGCACAATTTAGGATGCAAAAGCTCAGCATTTGTGGAAAAAACTGGGTCACTAACAGTTACTATTATGAAGTTGAATTAGTTGATCTTGGCTCCAATTCATATCTTCACCTAAGAGAGGTTTCTACCTTATGAGTTTAATGGTATGGGAAATTACAATTGCAGTACTTATTGCCGTATTAGTTTTTGACTTAGCTTTAGCAATAATTAGGCGAAATAAAGAAACCACAATGAAAGAAGCGGGTATATGGACTGCATTTTATGTTGGAGCAGCAATAATTTTTGGTTACTCACTAGTTGAATGGAGTGACTCCCAGGCTAGAAATGAGTTCTTTGCAGGTTGGATTACTGAGTACTCCCTATCAGTTGATAATCTTTTTATCTTTATTTTAATTCTTGCTCGTTTTCAAATTGATAAGAAAAAGCAACAATTAGTTTTGCTAGCTGGAATTGCTATGGCATTAGTTTTAAGAGGAATTTTTATTGCACTGGGATCTGCAGCAATTACAAGATACTCATGGGTATTTTATATTTTCGGAATATTTCTTATTTATACTAGTTATAAATTATTTACAGAGGATCAAGAAAAGGAATGGAAAGAAGGAAGATCAATTTCATGGTTAAGAAAAAGAGGAGCTTCTTCACTAACCATAGTATTAGTGGCAATTGCATTTACTGATTTAATATTTGCTCTTGACTCAATACCTGCTATTTTTGGACTAACAAAAGATCCATATATTGTGTTTACAGCAAACGCATTTGCACTTATGGGATTGCGCCAACTTTATTTCCTACTAGGCGGATTGATGAATAAACTAATTTATCTAAATGAGGGATTATCGGTAATTTTAGGATTTATCGGAATCAAGTTGGTTTTAGAGGCAATTCATGGCGGAGGAACTCATAACATAATGGGTATTCATGTGCCTGAAATTTCCACTCAATTCTCGCTAGCTATTATTGTTACAACCCTACTTGTCACAATAATTGCCAGTTTGGCAAGAACTTCTAAATCAAAGGTGGCAGAATAACCCTTATGGATGAGGGAAAAAATCAGGTTCAGGTATTCGAACCTCATAAATCTAGTTTGCCGCCACTAAAACCTTATTTAAGGGATTTTTGGCGCCGTCGTGAATTTGCTACCGAGTTATCAAAATTTACAGACAAGGCTGAGTATCTTGACTCAAAGCTTGGAAATGTTTGGCTGGTATTAAACCCATTATTTTTGGCATTAATTTACTTCTTATTAGTAACAATAATCCAAGGCGGTAGAGGTGGATTAAGTGGCTTTACTACTTTGTGTCATATTTTGATTGGATTGTTTACATTTTATTTTGCTCAAAACTGCATACTTTCGGGCGCACAATCAATTACTTCAGGTGGCAGATTAATTCTAAATCAAGCCTTTCCAAGATCATTGCTTCCACTTTCTAGCGCTATAAGTGCTGCACGACAATTTTGGCCAACTATTCCTGTTTATATAAGCATTGTGGTAATTGGAAAATTAATTCTTGATGATACTTCAATACCTGGTTTAACTTGGAATTATCTATTTGTTCCACTTTTATTTGTTGTATTAGCATTAACAAGTTTTGGTCTAACTCTATTATTTGCAACTTTAAATGTTTATTTCAGAGACACAACCAAGCTACTTTCATACATCATGAGGATTTGGTTATACGCATCCCCTGTTTTATGGCAGCCAGATATGATCACAGGATGGTTTAGAATCATTCTTTATTTGAATCCACTTGGGCCAATACTCTCTGCTAATTCAAGAATTTGGATAGATGGCGCAACGCCAACACTCTCTCAAGCGATTGGTTGTCTAGTTTGGTGCCTGTTATCAGTTTTACTTGGTGGTTATTTCTTTATTTCTAGGGAGCGTGATTTTGCCGTCCGCATCTCATAGTAAAACTACGATGCCAGACAGCTTGGCAGTTCAAATTCAAAATCTTTCAATCAGTTATACGATCAACGTGGAGTCAAAGAAAACGTTGAAGAATGCCTTAATGCGAGCAAGCCGTGGCGAAAAGATAAGAACAAAAAAAGTTGAAGCAGTTAAGAACTTAAATTTAGATATTCCGCATGGCTCAGTATTGGGAATTGTTGGTGCAAATGGAGCAGGTAAATCCACGTTAATGAGATCAATTGCGGGAATTCTGCCGCCAACTGAGGGGCGAATTTCAGTTAACGGAAAGATATCTACTTTATTGGCGCTAGGAGTAGGTTTTAATAAAGCACTATCTGGTCGGGATAATATTATTTTAGGTGGTCTTGCAGCTGGACTAAGCAGAGATGAAATTGAATCTCAAACAGATTCAATTGCAGAGTTTGCAGATTTGCCTGAAGGATTTATTGATATGCCTGTTCGCACTTACAGTTCAGGAATGTATAGCAGAGTGGCATTTTCTGTTGCTGTAAACATGACACCTGATATTTTACTTTTAGATGAGGCCTTATCTGCCGGCGATGCAGCTTTTAAGGAAAAATCCTTTAATAAAATGCGTCAGTTATGCCAAGAGGCTAGAACGATTTTAATTGTTTCACACGCACTGTCATCTGTTAACGAGCTTTGTGATCATGCAATTTGGCTTCACAAAGGACAAATGCTTGCCTCAGGTAAGCCGGGTGAGATAACTGAAAAATACTTAAAATTTCTAAATGTTGGTGAATTACCCTCTAGTTATGAAGATTTATAAAGGTAATACAAAAAATACAGCGGTTATAAATGCTGCCAGAGCGGCTGATTGAAACAAAATTGAAACTGCAGTTTTTCGATCGGATTTACGATCTTCATTTGATTGAACTTTGGAAATTTGACCCAACTTACCAAAGTTAAATGTGCCAGCTAATCCATATGCTAAGCAAAACTTCTTTCTTGATTGGACAAATCCGATTGAAAAAATTAAAGCTGGTAAAAATATGGATAATCTAGAATTTTTACTTTGATCTGTAGCGATAATTGTCGCTGCTGAGAATGTTGTTAAAAATAATCCGAAGATAGCAACTAATTGCCGGCGCCTAATTTCCCCTTTACCGATATTGCAAGTACCAGGAATATATTCAGCACTCACTAAGCGTCTTCTCGTTCTTCATCATCGTTCCATACTTCGTATTCATCATTTTCAGTTCTAGCAAGCCAATTGAACAAGCTCTTAATTGCACCAAATACAACCAAGACAATTCCAAACAGAGCAAGAAGTCTTTTAACGGCTTTTATCATGGGATAAATCTACTCCCATTTCTTCGAAGGTGAAGCTAATTTTCGGTATTCGCGAGTTTTCTTAGTTCATTCCCAGAAACTCTGAATACTGTCCACTCATCCATTGCATGTGCTCCAATAGAATGATAAAAATCTATTGCGCTCTTATTCCAATCCAATACCCACCATTGCAGCCTTGGATAGCCCCGATCCAGGCAAATCTTTGCAAGTCTTACTAGTAATGCCTTGCCATGACCT
>WLMP01000045.1 GCA_009700155.1 Actinomycetota bacterium | reverse complement strand
CAATTACGCTCGATCGGATTTACAGTTTAAGCTTTTCTAAATAACTCGTTACTGTCATCTCATGTCAATGCATGCCTCTTGGATGTCTTTTAGATCTCTAACTGCTGATCAATCTGTCAAGAATCAAAAATTAAAACCAGGAACCTTCAAGCGGATTGTAGGTTTTGCAGCCCCATACAAGGTATCACTTAGCTTTTTTATGATCACAGTTGTTATTGATGCCTTTTTAATAATTGCAACACCATTGCTGCTAAAACAGCTCATAGATGAAGGTGTCATTCCGGGTAATAGCAGTTTGGTTACCAAACTGGCAGCAGCGGTTGCTTTGATTGCAATTCTTGATGCAATCTTTAGCATGATCGGAAGATGGTTTTCCTCCAGAATTGGTGAAGGGTTGATTTTCGATCTTAGAAAAATGGTCTTCGAGCATGTTCAGAAGCAATCCATCGCATTCTTTACACGCACCCAAACAGGTGCGTTAATTTCTAGGCTTAACTCAGATGTTATTGGTGCTCAGCAAGCTTTTACTTCAACCCTTTCAGGTGTCGTAAGTAATCTGCTAAGTCTTTTTCTTGTAACAATTGCAATGCTTACACTTTCATGGCAGATAACTTTGGCCTCCCTTGCCTTGTTACCAGTTTTTCTATATCCGACCAAATGGGTGGGTCGAAAGCTTCAGCAATACACAAGACAATCATTTGATATCAATGCCCAGATGTCTTCGACAATGACAGAGCGCTTTAATGTTTCAGGAGCCTTATTGGTCTCTTTATATGGTGATGCAAAGGCAGAGAAAGATGAGTTTTCAACAAAAGCTAGGAGAGTCGCAGATATTGGGATTTCAATCGCGATGCTTAACAGAGTTTTCTTTATTGCACTCACATCAGTTGCAGCCATCGCAACCGCTATAGCTTATGGAATTGGTGGGCAGCTTGCGATTAGTGGTGAAATTACTGTTGGTACCCTGCTTGCTATTGCTGCTCTCTTAGCCAGACTTTATGGACCATTAACAGCGCTATCAAATGTGAGAGTCGATGTAATGAGTGCGCTAGTTTCTTTTGAAAGAGTTTTCGAGGTGCTGGATTTAGAGCCTATGGTTAAGGATTTACCTGATGCAATTGAAATCAGCTCAATTAAGCCTGAACTTAAATTCGATTCAGTTAAATTTGCATATCCAAACGCTCAACAGATCTCATTAGCATCTTTAGAATCTGTCGCTAAGCCAGAAATAATGGATAGTGGTGAAGTTTTAAAGGGTATTTCATTTCTAGCACATCCAGGAACTCTAACTGGAATTGTTGGACCATCGGGTGCTGGAAAGAGCACAATAAGTTCACTAATTCCAAGACTATACGATGTTACCGAGGGTTCTATTCTTATTGATGGTATTGATATAAGAAAGTACAGTATGAAATCACTTCGAAGTATTATTGGAGTGGTAACACAAGATTCACATATGTTTCATGACTCTATTTTGAATAATCTGAAATATGCAAACCCTTATGCACATGATTCTGAGATTGAGCAAGCTTGCCGTGCTGCACGAATATGGGAATTTATTCAAACTCTCCCGAATGGCCTAGATACCATAGTAGGCGAGAGAGGGCACAGATTATCTGGCGGTGAAAGACAAAGATTAGCTATTGCAAGATTACTACTTAAAAAACCAAGAATTGTAATTTTAGATGAGGCAACAGCACATTTGGATTCAGAGAATGAAGCTTTAGTGCAAGCTGCTTTAAAGGAGGCTTTAATTGGCCGGACTAGCATTGTGATTGCGCACCGTTTATCTACAATTATTAACGCAGACCAAATACTTGTTATTGATGGAGGGTTGATTGTGGAAAGCGGAACTCACGAGCAATTAGTTGAAAAACGAGGACTATATTTTGATCTATATGAGAGGCAAAACCTGCAGGAAAACTAGTTCAATCGCTTTTGTTTTGGACTAAATACAGCATCTTTACGAATTGTTTCTCGACCAGCGTTGGCTGCGATTACTGCAATGTAAGGAAGGGTTAAAGCTCCAATTAAGGCAATCCATCGGTAAGGACTTGGCAGAATTACGGTCAAAACAAAGCAAGCAGTTCTAATCATCATTGAAATAAAATATCGACGCTGTCTTGCAGACTGATCAATCGATAATCCCGATTGGGCAGAAGTAATTGACTGACTTACAACTTTGCTCTTCTTCATAGGTTGATGTTAGTTGTATTTTCTAGTTTTAACTAGATAAAAGAATGAGGTGGCTCATCAAATGTGAGCCACCTCATCTACTTTTACTTGTTAGTTAGAAGTACCACGAGCTTTGGATATCCGGTTGAGAATTTGATATCCAACAACTGCCATGACTGTGGCATTAATGATTCCACTGAAGGTGTAATCGCCATTAGTCCAAGCAATATCTGAAATACCGATGATTAATGAAGATGCTGCGATGTATAGATTTACTGGATTAGCAAAAGAAACTCTTGCGTCAATCCAAATTCTTGCACCTAAAACACCGATCATTCCAAACAGAGCAACAGTTACTCCGCCCTTAACACCGGCAGGAGTAGCTGAAAGTACGGCGCCAAATTTAGGTGATAGAGCAAGAACAATTGCGCCAACACCAGCAAAGATATATGCAAGAGTGGAGTAGACACGGCTTGCTGCCATAACGCCAATATTCTCAGCATAGGTAGTTGTTCCAGATCCACCACCAAGACCTGCAAGTGTGGTTGCAGCTCCATCAGCGATCAATGCGTTACCTATTTGATCATCTAGGTTTTTACCAGTCATGGCTGCAACAGCCTTTACATGTCCAACGTTTTCAGCGATTAATACAAGAACCACTGGCAAAAACAACAACATTGCGCTGCTGTCGAAAGTTGGTGATGTAAATGATGGCAATGCAACCCATTTAGCTGATTCAACGCCAGAGAAATCAACATCGCCCATAAATGCAGCTATTGCATAACCAATTACTAATCCGGCAAAAATACTAATTCTGCCTAAGAAGCCACGGAAATATGCAGAGATTAATCCAATTGAAAGTAAGGTGATCAAACCAAGCCTTTGGTCAGCATTGAAGTCATTCTTTGCAGCTCCAGCAAGATTTAAGCCGATAACCATCACAATAGTGCCAGTTACTACTGGTGGCATTAGGTTTTCGATCCAACCTGTACCTGCAGCCTTGGCAATAAATCCAACTATTGCAAGTAAAACTCCTGCGGCAACAATTCCACCAAGTGCGGCTGGAATTCCACCTGAAGTTTTAGCGGCAGCAACTGGTGCTAAAAAGGCAAAGGATGAACCAAGATAGCTTGGTAATTTATTCTGGGTAATAATAATGAACAGGATTGTTCCAACACCTGAAAAGAAAAGAGTTGTGGTCGGCGAAAAGCCAGTGATAATCGGAACTAGAAAAGTAGCTCCAAACATTGCAGCGATGTGCTGAATTCCCATTCCAAATGTTCTTGGCCAAGATAATCTTTCATCGATAGAAACAACCTCACCAGGTTGAATCTGCTTGCCATTTCCATGAAGTTTCCAGCTAAGCATTCATGCTCCTTAATTGTTGCACCGAACTCAGGGTTGAGTTCGGAGATGCTTTAGCCCAAAGGGGGTGGGTATGAATAAAAAGAATAGAACTAAGGCTGAGAATTTCCGGTAAGTTCTATCTGATTTTGGGGGTTATTTTCATTTAGGCCAATTTTCTACGCTCAATTTCCTCACCCTATAAGGCTCAGGTAGGATTACCTCATCAAGTGGATGCATACGCTCCCACCTACTTCGTTTCGGCGAACTGGTTGCTTCTTATGAAGTGCGGCTGTTTTTCGCTTGTGTAATGACAATCTAATCTAGCGAAACAGCAAGGAGAAGTTATCAGCACAGAACCACGTATTAATGATCGAATTCGCGTTCCTGAAGTTCGGTTAATTGGATATGACGGTGAGCAACTAGGCGTAACAGCAATAGATAAAGCGCTTAAGTTATCGGAGGAGATCGGTTTAGATCTCGTCGAAATTTCACCAGATGCCAATCCACCGGTCTGCAAAATTATGGATTTTGGAAAGTACAAATACGAAATTGCGCAGAAGGCCAGGGAAGCTCGTCAAAATCAGACACACATTGTTGTGAAAGAAATGCGACTTCGACCAAATATCGAGCCTCATGATTACGAGACTAAGCGGAATCATATTGAACGATTTTTAAGCGGTGGTGACAAAGTGAAGGTAACAATTCAGTTTCGAGGACGTGAACAATCTCGTCCAGAGATCGGATATCGGTTATTGCAAAAGCTTGCTGAAGAGTTAGCTGAAGTTTCAATTGTTGAGTTTGCGCCAAAGCAAGAGGGACGCAACATGACGATGGTGCTTGGGCCGGCTAAAAAGACTAGTACTGCTAAAAAGGCAGCACCTGAAGTCAAAGCAAAATAGTTTTAATCAACAGGAGGTAAGTAAATGCCAAAGATGAAAACGCACAGTGGAGCGAAGAAGAGATTCCGCGTCACTGGTTCTGGAAAAATAATGCACGAGCGTGCTGGCAAGCGCCACCTGCTTGAGCGAAAGTCTTCACGGTTGACTCGTCGATTAACCGGTGATGTTGAGGCAAAAGCACCAAACGCATTTGCTGCAAAGCGCATGCTTGGTTTGAAGTAAGGGAGAGATAAATGGCTAGAGTAAAACGTGGTGTTCATGCGGCTAAAAAGCGCCGTACAACTCTAGAACGTGCTGCGGGCTATCGCGGACAACGTTCACGTCTTTTCACTAAGGCAAAGGAGCAGGTAACTCACTCCCTTGTTTATGCATTCAATGATAGAAAAGACAAAAAGGGAGATTTTCGTCGCCTTTGGATCCAAAGAATTAATGCTGCTGCAAGATCTAACGGAATGACTTATAACCGTTTAATTCAGGGATTAAAAGTTGCTGGAGTAGAGGTTGATCGTAGAGTTCTTTCAGAGCTTGCAACTAATGATCCAGTAGCGTTCTCAAAGTTAGTTGAGATTGCACGCAAAAACGTTGTAACTGCTTAAACATCATCTAATAAGTATTAGAGATGGAAAATATTTCGAGCCTTAACTCGCCCCATATCGAGCGAGTTAAGGCTCTTCTTGGTCCTAGAGGAAAGAAGACTCGTGAGGCCGAGAGCACATTTGTAGTTGAGGGTATTCAGTCTGTGCGCGAAGCATTAATGCCAAAGATAAATGAAGGATTAGCACTTAAAAAAATTTATGTAACAGAGGATGGACTTACAAAGTTAAGTTCAGAGATTTCTGAGGAAGTACTTTCAAAATATGAGTTAATCACAGTTTCTGACCAAGTTATGAAAGCTATGGCAGACTCTGAAAGCCCTCAGGGTATTTTGGCGTTATGTTCTACTAAGTCATTGAAGTTAAAAGATCTTTGGCAGATGTCTCCAAGCAAAATTGCTTACTTTTGGCAGATACAAGATCCAGGCAATGCTGGAACAGTTATTAGAACAGCTGATGCTTGTGGCTTTGATGCAGTGGTTTTCTCTGAGGCAAGTGTTGATATTTTCAATCCGAAAACTGTCCGTGCAACTGTGGGTTCACTCTGGCATATTCCAGTAATTGCCGATGTAGATTTTTCAGATTTTATTTCTGAGTCAAAGGATCAAGGTCTTAGCATTTACGCTCTTGATGCAAGGGGCAACTCTATTCTTGATACCGCGTTCATAAAGCAAAGTTCAGCAGGGCCATCGGTTTGGATATTTGGTAATGAAGCTAGGGGATTACCAGAACTACCGGCTGACCTAAACACAGTTTCAATCCCAATGAAAGGCTTTGCAGAGTCATTAAATGTTGCAAGTGCTGCGGCAATTGTCATGCATTCCATAGGTCTGTCATTATAGAATTGGGGATATGGCGTTAGATAAAGCTCAAATTGAGCAAGAACTTGCAAAAGCTTTATCAGCTATCTCTCAAGCAGCCGATCTTGATGCGCTTAAGCAGATTAAAATCGATTTTGTTGGCGATAAATCTCCACTGGCAAAAGCTAACCAAGCATTGGGTTCACTTGAAGCTACGCAGCGAGCAGAGTTTGGAAAATTAATTGGTCAAGCAAGGGCAAGCGTAAATTCGGCATTTGAACTAAAGAGCAATGATTTATCAGATAAAAGAGATTTGGTTGCATTACAAACTGAAAAGGTAGATGTCTCGCTGCCGGTACGCAGAGTCCTAAAGGGTGGCTTACATCCATTAACAATTCTTACCAATGAGATAGCCGATCTGTTTATCGGTATTGGTTACAACATCGCAGAAGGTCCAGAGTTAGAATCTGAATGGTTAAATTTTGATGCTCTAAATATTCCTGCAGATCATCCGGCAAGAACTATGCAGGATACTTTTTTTATTGAACCAATTGAAGCAAAACTAGTGTTAAGAACTCATACTTCACCAGTTCAGATTAGAACCATGCTTAACCAAAAGCCGCCTATATATGTTATTTGTCCAGGTAAAACTTATCGCGCTGATGAACTAGATGCCACTCACACACCTGTTTTCCATCAGGTCGAAGGATTAGTAATCGATGAGAACATAACAATGGCTGACCTTAAGGGAACTTTAGATTATTTTGCTAAGTCAATCTTCGGCAAGAATGTGCAGACTAGATTGCGACCTTCATTTTTCCCGTTTACTGAACCATCAGCTGAGGTTGATATTTTCTTTAATGGCCGCTGGATTGAATGGGGCGGTTGTGGCATGGTCAATGAGAAAGTATTAATAGCTTGTGGTGTAGACACTAAAAAGTATTCTGGATTTGCTTTTGGTATGGGATTAGAACGCACGCTAATGGTCAAGCATGGCATTACCGATATGCATGACATTGTTGAAGGTGACGTACGGTTTACTCAAAGTTTTGGCGTTGGCATCAAATGAAGATACCTCTAAGTTGGCTCAAGGAGTTTGTTTCACTTCCTACCAAAGTAAGTGCTGAAGATATTGCTCAAGCTTTTGTTAACGTAGGCTTTGAGATTGAAGGAATTGACTATCAAGGCAAAGATCTAAAAGGTCCTTTGCTGGTAGGAAAAGTAATCTCAATTGAAGAACTTTCTGGCCACAAGAAACCTATTCGATATGTTGGATTAGATCTTGGAAGTGGTAAGACCCGTTTTGTAATTTGCGGGGCAAGAAACTTTAAGGTTAACGATTTAGTAGTTGTT
>WLMP01000044.1 GCA_009700155.1 Actinomycetota bacterium | reverse complement strand
TTAGTTCCTGCCCTGATGCGATTATTTGGCGAAAGAAATTGGTGGGCGCCTAAATCAATGAAGAAATTTACAATATCTCATTAAATCAATTAAGATTTGATATGAAGTTAATTGCAACTCTTCAGTGTCAAGATCAGCCAGGAATCGTTAATGCGATGACTTCGGCAATTCTAGATTGCTCTGGCAATATTATAGAGAATCAACAATTTACAGATCCAATTACAAATCTATTCGTTATGAGAACAAAATTTGATACTAATAAGCTAGTTGGAGATGCCAAAGAGATTATCGAAAGTAAAATGAAAAAGTTTGAACCTGAAATATCAATCAGGGAGAGCACGAAGAAAAAGAAGGCCCTGGTTTTAGTATCAAAAGAGAGTCACTGCTTACGTGATCTTCTATATTTAATGGAGTTAGGTGAATTACCGATTGAAATTCCACTAGTTATTTCAAATCATGAGGAATTAAAACCACTCGTAGAATCTCATGGAATAAGTTTTAAGTTGATTGATAACAAAGATGAGAGATCAATACAAGATGGAATTAAAGAGTTTGATATTGATTTTGTGGTTCTAGCTAGATATATGCAAATACTTTCACCTTCATTGTGTGAGCAGATGGATGGCAGAATTATTAATATCCACCACTCGTTTTTACCTGGATTTAAAGGTGCCAAGCCATATCACCAGGCTTATCAAAAAGGGGTAAAGATCATTGGTGCTACTGCGCATTTTGTTACTAAAGAGTTAGATGAGGGTCCAATAATTGAGCAGGATGTAACTAATGTAAATCATGCAACCTCACCAGATGAGTTAGTAGCAATTGGTAGAGATATAGAGCGAAGAGTTCTTTCAAAAGCAGTTAAATTATTTGCTGAAGACAGAATTTTTCAAGCAGAAAATAGAACAATAGTTTTTAACTAATTATTTGCGTCCCCGGCGGGAGTTGAACCTGCGACCTACCGCTTAGGAGGCGGTTGCTCTATCCACTGAGCTACGGGGACAATATTAAATTTTATAAAGTAAAAAGTTACCTTAATTGTAAGTTAATACATTAATAATTGATAACTAATCGTAATTTGTGCGTAATTTGTCTTTAAATTAACGCTGCGATAGACTAACAATAATTCGTTTGGAGTTGAATGTCATGAAGGCCCTAGTTATAGGTGCCGGTGGAGTTGGTAGGGCGATAGCTAATATCGCATCGCGTAGATCATTTATCGAATCAATGGTGATTGCCGACCGCACACTTGCAAGAGCTGAAGAAGCTGTAGCGCGCGTAAAAGATCCTCGTTTTTCTGCTGCGATGGTAAATGCTGCCGAGCTAGAAGATGTTAGAGAATTAATCCGAAAAGCTGACCCAGATGTAGTAATTAACGCTGTGGATCCTAGATTTGTAATGCCGATCTTTTTAGCTTGTGAAATTGAGAATACAAATTACGTTGATATGGCAATGTCATTATCACGTAAACACCCACACTATCCATATACCGAAACTGGAGTTAAGTTAGGTGATGAACAGTTTGCTAGAGATTTTAACTGGGATGAAAGAAAAATCTTTGCGTTGATTGGAATGGGCGTAGAGCCTGGGATGAGTGATATTTTTGCTAAGTATGCAAGTGAGCATCTATTTAGTCGTATTGATTCTTGCACGATTTTGGATGGTTCAAATTTAAGAGTTGAAGGTTATGACTTTGCCCCATCTTTTTCTATCTGGACAACAATTGAGGAGTGCTTAAATCCACCTTTAGTTTGGGAAGATGGCCGTGGTTGGTATACGACTACTCCATTTTCAGAGCTTGAAATCTTTGATTTCCCAGAGGGTATTGGTCCGGTTGAATGTGTAAATGTTGAGCACGAAGAGGTGGTTTTAATTCCTCAAAAAATTGATGCCAAAAAAGTTAACTTCAAGTACGGCTTGGGTGCTGAGTTCATTACAATTTTAAAGACAATTAATATGTTAGGAATGGATAGAAAAGAAACTGTTGAGGTTCAAGGCGTATCTGTTTCACCGCGAGATCTTCTAACAGCATCACTGCCAGATCCTGGAACACTTGGTGAGCGTATGCGTGGAAAAACCTGTGCCGGAGCCCTAGTTAAGGGATTGGATAAAGAAGGTAATCCAAAAGCTGTTTATATCTACAATGTTGTTGATAACGCCTGGTCAATGAAGGAGTTTGGTGATCAAGCTGTAGTTTGGCAAACTGCAATTAATCCAGTTATCGCACTCGAGTTAGTACACAAAGGAATTTGGAAGCCACAAGGAGTCAATGGACCAGAGTGGTTTGAATCAAAACCATTTTTAGATTTACTTGAAGAGTATGGAACCTCATGGCATATTCGAGATGAGGATGCTTCAGGGATTGTGAAGTAATGGCAACTGCCCTTGTTACTGGAGCAACTGCAGGTATTGGCGCTGCGTATACAGAATTATTAGCAAAGGCAGGCTTTGATCTAGTTTTAGTGGCAAGAGATCTACCTAGATTAAACACTTTTGCAAATAAACTAAAAAAGTCATACAAAATTAAGGTTGAAACGATAAAAGCAGATTTAACTAAGCCCGTTCAACTTGCAAAAGTAGAAAAGCGTTTAGCTAATGCATCTAAGCCCATTGAAGTTTTAATCAATAATGCAGGCTTTGGCATAAAAGATAGTTTTTTAGATTCTGATCTTAAACGAGAGCAAGAGCTATTAGATGTCTTAGTAACTGCCCCTATGAGACTTACCCACGCTGTACTTCCGCATATGGTTAAGAGAAATAGTGGAGTCATCGTAAATGTGAGCAGTATTGCTAGTTGGATTGCCGGTGGTACATATAGCTCAGCTAAATCTTATTTAACAGTTTTTTCAGAGTACTTAAATAATGAATTAAAGGGTACAAAAGTTAAAGTATCAGCCCTTTGCCCTGGCTTTACCAGAACTGAGTTTCATCAGCGAGGTAAAATGCGCATGACTGGATTACCAAATTTTATGTGGTTAGATGCTAATAAGTTAGTAGCAAAATCTTGGAATGATGCTCAAAAAAATAAAGCTATTTCAGTTCCAGGATTTCAGTATAAAACTTTAGCAATTATTGCTCAATATGCACCAAGGCCACTAGTTAGAAAAATTGGAATTAGTGTAAGAAAAAAGCAGAGATAATTTTAATTTATAGTTAAAAGTTTGCTGTTAGCGGTAAATTTAATAGCTTTAAGATCAGTAGTTGCTGGTGGAACTTTTAACTTACCATTTAATAAAAACTCAGATCCATGTCCTGGTGGACTACATACCCAGCCATTACCAGATCTTTTAACAGTAACAAAGGCGTGAGGGCAGGCAAGATTTATTACTGAAAATCCCTTAACTCCCTTTGAAGTTCTAACCACTGCAACCTTGCCGTACTTTTTAATTGGTAGTTCCAATGCTCCTCCAACTTGGGCTAATACTTTATTTGCAACTAAGTCAACAGTTGTTTTACCGTTTTTTAGGGTTTTAACTCCAGTTGCTGCAACCGCTGGCATGGTAGCCATAGCGGCCAAGGCGGCACCACCGCAGATAAAGCTTCTTCTGGTGAGTGCGTCCACTTAAATTTTCCCGATCCCCTACTTTTAGCACTTGAATTATTTTAAAATTCAAAAGTGAATACCAGAAAAAGATACTCTATTTTAAAGTGGATTACTACCTTTCTACTTTTTTCCCACCTAATTTTAAGATTAGCCTTTCCTGACCCAAATGTTTTCATTGATTTAATACTCTTTAACCTAGTTGGCCTACTCGCCTCAGCTATTGCATTTAATGCCCCGGTATTAGCAGATAAATTCTCAGCAGTTGCAATGGGAAGTGCTGGCCTTATTTGGACCATTGGTTCATTTTTATCTACCTGGGACTCTTTCTTTTCATCTCAAACACCTAAGTGGTTTTCTGAACTTTCTTATTCGATTTTCTATCCGTTGATTTTCTTTGCAGTAATTAGAGGCTTTACTCAAAGATTTAAAATCAAAGCACTTGAATTGTTAGATACCACCATCATTACCTTTGGATTAACTGGGGTGTTAACTGCCTTCTTACTTAATCCAGCAATGGTTGGATTTGAAGGAAGTGCTTTTTCAGTTTTTGTATCGGTTCTCTATCCAGTCGGTGACATTGTGATACTAGCAATTGCACTCGTATACGCACTGCTTAGTCCAATTGGTATTAGATCCTTACTTCTTTGTAGTGGATTATTACTATTTTCATTATCAGATTTATTTTTTATCTGGTCCTCTTTAAATGCTACCTACTCATTTGGATCAATAACAGATGATGGCTGGATAGCAGGACTGCTACTTATTTCTCTTTCCTTATCTTATGATGGTGAACAAAGTAAGTTTTCAGAGAAAATATCATCATATAGTGCCACTATTTCGCTAATTGCAAGTAGTTGCTTACTTGGAATTGCAGCATTAAAACCTGGTTACTTTCCAAGCTTTATATTGCTACCTGGATTTATCACTATTGCTCTAGCATTTATTAGAATGAGTTTTGCACTCTCTGAGGCTAATACTGCTGGTACTGAAAGAATTTTGGCACGAACTGATGAGTTAACTGGATTATCAAATAGAAGAAATTTTCTATCCGAACTTGATAAATTAGATTCTGGTTTTATCTTTCTACTAGATCTAAATGGATTTAAAAGAATTAATGACACACATGGCCATGAGGCAGGTGATCAGCTACTAAAGCAGGTGGCGATTAGATTTGCTAGGGCACTGCCCGCAAACGCCCAGATCGCAAGATTAGGTGGAGATGAATTCGGCGTAATCGCCAAAATCTCTGAGCAAGAGGCAAGTGAATTAGCCTTGGCTATTCGAGCCACACTTAGCTACCCAATCTCACTTGCTCATCATCAAGAGAAAATCGATGTCAGTATTGGCTTTGCGCCAATTGCTGAAGCATCAGATGTGGCTGAGTCATTGCGGCGAGCAGATTCGGCGATGTATGAAGCTAAGCGAAATAAAAGTGGCTGCCTGCCATGGCGTGCTTGATAGGAAAAAAATAGGTTAATCTTCACTGGCTAAAAGGTTTAGCGCAGAAAATGGAGGTCCTAATTGGCAGCACGTTTCCAAAATCGAGTTCTGGTTTTAGGTGCAGGTTCAGTATCGCAATGTGTACTACCACTTTTAATTGAGCATCTAGTAGATGCCAAACAGATCACGATAGCGGATATGCGTGATAACCGAGGACGAGTTTCAGATGCAATTGCAGCTGGAGCAACATATGTGCAAGATCAATTGACCCGCGAAAACATGGATCAATTTTTATCAAAATACTTATCTGCAGGTGATTTTTTATTAGATTTAGCATGGAATATCGATGCAAATGCAATTGTTGGTTGGGCACATGATCATGGTGTTATTTATTTAAATACATCGATTGAAGAGTGGGATCCATACGCTGCAGGTGCAACTAGGAATCCAACTGAGCGAACACTTTACTGGCGCCACATGAAGCTTCGTAAACTTACTGATACTTGGGGTGGCAAAGGGCCAACTGCAATAGTTGAGCATGGTGCAAATCCTGGTCTAGTTTCACACTTAACCAAGAAAGCGCTATTTGATATTGCAACTAGGGCTATTAAAGATGGCAAAGCATTAGCTGGCGTAGAGGATGCGCTAACTGCTGAAAATTTCCCAACTCTTGCACAAAAATTAAATGTAAAAGTTATTCATATTGCAGAGCGAGATACTCAAATTTCTGATAAACCAAAGCAGGTTAATGAGTTTGTTAACACCTGGTCTGTTGAAGGTTTCTATGAAGAAGGAATAGCACCTGCTGAATTAGGTTGGGGAACACATGAGAAAACTCTGCCTATTAATGCTTATCAACATCCAGATGGTCCAAAAAATCAAATATGCATAGCCCAACCTGGTGCGAAAACTTGGGTTAGATCCTGGGTTCCTAATATGGAAACTACTGGCATGGTTATTAGACATGGTGAAGCATTCACAATTAGTGATCACTTAACTGTTTGGGATGGCAGCAAAGCTGTTTATCGTCCAACAGTTCACTACGCCTACTGTCCAACAGATGCGGCAGTAGCTTCAATGCATGAGTTAGAGATGAAGCAATGGGATTTAACGCCAAACCAAAGAATTATGAATGAAGAGATTATCGATGGCGATGATCGCCTAGGAGTTTTGCTTATGGGACATCCATATAAATCTTGGTGGACTGGATCATTATTAAATATCCATGACTCTAGAAAACTAGTTCCAAAACAATCTGCAACTACAGTGCAGGTTGCTAGTGCAGTTTATGCCGCTGTTGCCTGGGCAATGGCTAATCCAACTGCTGGTTACCGTGTGCCAGATGATCTGCCATGGCGTGAAGTCTTAGCTTATGCAGAAAAGTATTGGGGCGGTTATCACTCAGAAGCATCTAACTGGGATCCACTAATGCATCGCAATGATTTATTTAAAGGTTGGAATAATAGAAAATATGATGAAGAAGATCCTTGGCAGTTTAGTAACTTCTTAGTCTAGTTATTTAGTTGGTGGTAGTGGCTTGCTTGCTTTGATCTCATCAAGGCGAGCAAGTGACTCCAATCTTTCAGTTGCATGATTAACAATAGGTTGCGGGTAATCCTTTAAATACCCATCTAAAACATCCCAAGGTTCATGAATTTCAATTCCATTTAAGTGTGCTAACTCTGGAACATATTTGCGAACATAATCTCCATTTTCATCAAATCTCTTTCCTTGTTCAACTGGATTAAAGACGCGGTAGTAAGGAGAGGCATCTGTGCCGCAGCCTGCAGTCCACTGCCAACCATGGGCATTTGAAGCAACATCGTAATCAACTAGGTGCTCTCTAAAAAATCTTTCTCCTAGTTGCCACTCTAGATGCAAATCTTTAACTAAAAACGAGGCAACCACCATTCTTGTTCGATTGTGCATCCACCCTTCGGCTAGCAATTGGCGCATCGCAGCATCAACAAATGGATATCCAGTATTTCCTTCACACCACGCTTTAAATTGTTTGCCTGGCTTGTCATATCTCATTTTTGCAAATTGAGGTGCGTAGTAATCAGTTTCAGTGTGCGGATTATTAAACAAAACATCGGCATAAAACTCTCGCCAAGCAATCTCTTTACGAAATACTTCATGCGCCTTACTTTGGCCAAGTGGGGCAAGCAAAGTTCTAGGATGTATTTCACCCCAGGTTAGGTGCGCACTCATTTTACTTGTGCCATCTATGCCAGCAAGATTTCTAGCTTCATCATAATTATCTAAACCATTTTTTTGGAAATGCTTAAATCTTTCATTTGCAGCCGCTTCACCTGCCTCAGTGATACTCACACCAGTTGGCACTTTCCA
>WLMP01000043.1 GCA_009700155.1 Actinomycetota bacterium | reverse complement strand
TATATACGGTACATCAAGTAATTCGGCAAAATCTGCTTTCTTAAGAGCAAGGAATAGATCTAAAACAAAGGGATTGTTTTGCGTTGGTGGATCTGCTCATCCAGGTGGTGGACTTCCATTAGTTGGTATCAGCGCAGAAATTGTTGCAAATGCAATAGGAAAAGCTTAACTTAGCCTTGCTCTTACGTGCTTGATTAACATCGCAAAGCTAGCGATCTGAAAAACTAACCATAGGTAAACAAATAAGTTACTAAATTCAAAATCGAAAAGAGCTAAAATTAGTAAAATAAAAACAAAGGAAGCGCGAACTGGACGCTCTGCAATAGTTACTATTCCGATCTCAGATAAACCAAGGCCACCTGAACGAGCTCGTATGTACTCCTGAGTAGATGCAATTACTATGATTATTAATAAAAATTTCAAATCAATCCCAATTTGATATAAAGCTAACATCCAGAATATTTCTGATGCTCTATCTACTATTGAATCTAAGATCGCTCCCCACTTTGAGCTCTTAGCCGAGATAATTGCCATACTTCCGTCAATACCATCTGAAAACAAAGATAAAACCAAAAGTATTGGTGCCCAAAATAGTTCCGCATTAAGATAAAGAAGGATGGCAAATACTAAACCTAGACTAGTGATTAAGTTAGGAGAAATTTTAAGTCTACAAAAAGCTTTTGAAACAACATATGAAATAGATAGCCAAGCTTTAACTATTCCGGCTATTTTTGCATTCCCATGCAGTGCACTCCAGGAGTTATAGAACTCGCCTTTTTGCATGAGTGAAGTATATTTGCTCTGGTTTTAAGTTTTGAGCCATTTTAAAGTCAAGATGGGTGGAAGTTGCTTAAAGTTAAGTAGAAATTGGTGGCTTAGATTCCACTCAAGCAACTGGCAGGGTACCGTTACGCCGTGACTTTTACTCTAGCCCTAGACCTGACTTCGATGCGAAAAGATATTAATAGCGCACTAACACAATTCGTTCAAGGTGAAAATAAGTATCTGTCAAAGATTGGTCCAGAACTAGATCCTGTAGCAATTGGAATAGAAAAATTCTTACTAGATAGTGGTAAACGTCTTCGCCCACTTTTCGCGTATGTAGGATATTTAGCTACTGGAAATACTGTTAATCCAGAAATTGTTAAAGCTTTGTCTTCCTTGGAATTAATCCATGTATGCGCGCTAATTCATGATGATGTTATGGATGGCTCTGATACTCGGCGAGGTGCGCCAAGTATTCATAAATCATTTGAATCAATGCATATAAAAGAGAATCTAAATGGGTCTTCATCAAAATTTGGTGTTGCTTCTGCGATCCTTATGGGAGATTTGGCGTTAGTTTGGTCGGCGCAGATGCTCCATACCTCAGGAATTAAAGATCATGAATTAATAAATGTTTTGCCATTTTATGATGAAATGCGAGTTGAACTTATGGCGGGCCAATATCTAGATGTATTTGAGCAATCTCTTGCCACACAAAGTATTGATCGGTCAATGAAAGTAGCAAGATACAAATCTGGTAAATATACAATTGAAAGGCCCTTACATTTTGGCGGCTCACTTGGTGGTGCCTCTAAAGATTTACTGGAAACTTTTTCGAATTATGGAATTCCATTGGGTGAAGCTTTTCAATTAAGAGATGACTTACTCGGGATATTTGGCAATCCAGATGAAACTGGAAAACCCTCCGGAGATGATCTACGAGAAGGAAAGCGAACAGCTTTAATGGCTATTACAATGGATAGGGCAAGTGATTCTCAACTAAAATACCTATCAAGATATTTTGGTGATTCAAATCTCTCATTAGAACAAATTAGCCAAATTCAAGAGATAATTGTAGACACAGGCGCTCAATCTCACATTGAATTGATGATTGAACAACTAGCCCAAAGATCACTTTCTGCTCTAACCTTTGAAGGGATTTCTTCAGTAGGTAAAGATCTGCTTGCTCAATTAGTTCAAATTTCAACTATCAGAAAGATTTAAAATGACAGCAAGAGTTAAGGGTCCAACAGATAATGTTGTTGTTGTTGGCGCAGGACTTGCCGGACTAAGTGCTGCTCTTCGCTTAGCTGGAGCTGGACGGAAAGTAACTGTAATTGAAAGAGAAAGCGTTCCTGGGGGCAGGAATGGATTATTAAATAAATCTGGCTTTTCATTTGATACAGGACCTTCAGTTCTAACCATGCCTGACCTAATATCAGATGCACTTGCTTGTGTTGGCGAAGATATTAAAGATTGGTTAGATCTAGTCCCCTTAAAGCCGCTATATAGAGCTTTTTATGATGACGGAACACAACTAGATGTGCATGCTGATACCAATCAGATGCAAGCAGAGATCGCAAAAACCATTGGCTCACAAGAAGCAATTGGGTATGGAAAGTATGTAGATTTTGTAACTAAGTTGTATAAGTATGAAATGAATGACTTCATAGACAGAAACATTGACTCGCCACTTAACTTACTAACACCAAATTTAGCTAGGTTAATTGCACTAGGTGGTTTTAGAAAGTTAGCTCCTAAAGTAAATCAATTTTTAAAGGACCCAAGAACCCAAAAGGTATATTCATTTCAAGCAATGTATGCAGGTGTCAGTCCTCAGCAAGCTCTAGCAATATATGCAGTTATTGCGTATATGGACTCAGTTAATGGAGTATTTTTCCCAAAGGGTGGAATGCATGCTGTACCACGCGCTTTGGCAGGAGCAGCAGAGAAGCATGGGGTTACTTTTAAGTACAACACAACCGTTACCTCAATTGAGAGAGAAAATGGTCGTGCTAAAGCTGTGATTACAGATACCGGAGAAAGATTTGCTTGTGATGTTGTTGTACTAAATCCAGATCTACCAATTGCTTGGCGAGATCTACTTGATAAAGAACCATTATCCGTTAAAAGGCTTAAATACTCACCTTCTTGTGTGACTTTACTTGTTGGTTCAAATAAAAGTTATGATCATTTAGCTCATCACAATATTCATTTTGGTAAATCCTGGGATGGTGTTTTTGATGAATTGATTAAGAAGAAAACTTTGATGAGTGATCCAAGCATCTTAGTTACTGTCCCCTCAATGGATGATCCATCCTTAGCTCCAGCAGGTAAAACTTCATATTACGTCTTATTTCCAACGCCAAATTTAACTGCCGATATTGATTGGCAAAAGATTGGTCCTAAATACCGTGACGAAATGGTTAAAGCATTAGAAGATAGGGGTTACAAAGACTTTGGTAAGGGTATTGAAGTTGAGCAACTGACAACTCCATTAGATTGGGAAATGCAAGGTATGGCTCAAGGGGCTCCGTTTGCTAGCGCACATACTTTTTTACAAACTGGACCATTTAGGCCTCGAAATCTTGCTAAGGGATATGAAAATATTGTGTTTGCCGGATCTGGTACTCAACCAGGCGTTGGCGTTCCAATGGTTTTAATTTCAGGAAGACTTGCAGCAGAACGAATAGTTGGGCCAGTCAAATAAAAGCATGGATGAGTTAACTGCTGCTGGAATTACAGATTTAAGCGTCAGGGAATCATATATTGAATGTAAAAAACTAAACTCTATTCATGGCAAAACCTATTTTCTGGCTACGAAATTCTTACCGCCAAATAAAAGGCCCTTTGTTCATGCCCTCTATGGGTTTGCACGCTATGCCGACGAAATTGTTGATGATCTTGCATCGACTCTAACCGAGTCTGAAAAGGCACACACATTAACTAGTTGGGGAGATTCAGTATTAGCTGATATTAAGAATGGCACAAGTGAAGACAAAATTGGTAGAGCATTAGTTGATACTGTAAATAGATTCAATCTACCAATTGACTACTTCAAGTCATTTCTTAATTCGATGGCAATGGATTTAACCATTACCGAATACCAGTCATATAAAGATCTATACAAGTATGTGTATGGTTCCGCAGCAGTAATAGGTTTACAGATGGTTCCGATCCTTGGGGTAGTTGACCAAAATGATCTTGATGAAGCTAGTCTTGCCGCTGAAAAATTAGGAACTGCATTTCAGCTTGCAAACTTCATTCGAGATGTCAGTGAGGACTTAGATCGTGGCCGCATATATCTGCCCATTGAAGAACTCGAATCCCACAATGTAACCAGAGAAATGCTGGGAAAAAGAAAACTAACACCTGAAATTATTAGCGCATTGAAAGAGCAGATAAATAGAGTTAGGAAGCTACAGAAAGAGTCTATGCCTGGTATTAAATTACTAAATCCAAGTAGTAGGGCGTGCATTGAGGCAGCGAGTGAACTTTATTGTGGCATTGTGGATGAAGTTGAAAAAATCAATTACCAAATCTTTGATAAAAGAGCGAAAACTTCAAGTTGGCGACGAATTAAGGTTGCAATCCCTGCATATTTACGAGCCGTTAGCTCTAGATAGCTATCTTTTTTGAATACCTTTTTTGCCCCAATACACCCACAAATTCATTACTAATAGTATTAAAGCAAATCCGAATAATAAATCTTCTGCTGGAGCAGAGGCTACTCGAATTCCTGTAATTGCATCTGGACTATACATAACAATATTTCTAGAAGTTAGCCACCAATTTGTAATTAACTGAAACGGTAGAATAATTGCATAGCTAGTCCAAAATACCTTCTTAGTAAGCAACTTGTTTTTAATAATAAATAAATCAACTATTGCAGCAAATATTATAGAAATAATCGCAATATCGGTGTATACCATCACTCATCCCCTACTACCCAGTGCTTTTTAACTGTCCGCACCGCTTCAATTGTCATGACTGAAGCTATTGGAATAAAGATAAAGAATAAAAATTCCTCTAGTGGTATATCGAAAGGTCCAATTACTCCGAGTATTTGGTTACTATCAAAATACCAATGGCCCTGACTAATTGCATACGCATCCCAAATCAAGAACAAAATAGCAACTGGTGCAATGCTTAAAAAAAGTCTCTTAACTCTGCGCAGGACTCCAACTTTAAGGACTATTTCCAGCCAGAATGAGCCGATAATGGTAAATAAAATCATGGCCAAATATCCGAACTTCAACACAGGGTAACTATAGACAATTCTTTTAACTTTGGGCGCGCTATGATCAGAGCACGGGAGCTAAGTTTTTTAGCTGAGAGGGCTTGAGATTCAAGCCGACCGATTGACCAGTTCGGTAATGCGAATTGGAAAGGATTAGCTTATGTCTGTATTAGAAGTTATTGCTTTTGCTACCTCACTGATTGCTGTAATTCTGGGAGTGCTCGGACCAAGAATAACGTGGCCTTGGTGGAGTGCTGGCAGTTTGCTGTATGCCTATATATTTTTTCAATCTGCATATTACGCAAGTGCGGCACTTCAGTTAGTTTTTATCGTAGGAGCTATTTGGGGTTGGTTGGGATGGGGGCCAAAAGGTGCCAAACCAAAGAATCTTGCAACAAAAAATAGATTATTACTAGCGAGTGTAATTGTTTTCTTCGCACTAGCACTGTGGCCGATACTTACTAACATAGGGGCAGCATCTTCCGTAATTGAGTCGTTCGGATTTGTAGGAAGCGTTTGTGCACAGTTATTGATGATCTGGCAGAAATTTGAAGCATGGCCAATCTGGTTGATAGTCAACATTGCCTACACATATCAGTATTTTACTGGCGCACTTTATCTAACAAGTTTCCTTTATGTGATATTTAGCTGTATTGCAATCTGGGGCTGGGTTAGGTGGAAGAAAGAATCAATTAAGAATGAACTACAGTAAATTACTAGATAGATTAAAGAACTCCGCTGCAACTCCAACTTTAATTTCTATTGATGGAGTTGCAGGATCTGGTAAGACGACTCTTGCTCAGAAAATTAGGAAAGATTTGACCACGCTAGAAATCATTCATATGGACGATCTCTATGACGGCTGGATTAACCCACTATCAGGGGAACTTAGCAATCGCATTACAGAACAAATACTTGCTCCATACATCGAAAAAAAGTCTATAAAGTATAAAAAGTACAACTGGGCTACTGAAGAATTTGATGCAGAGATTCAAGTACCCGGTGCTAAGTATCTTGTATTAGAAGGTGTAGGAGCAGGCCAGAGTGCTTTCAGAGAATTCATTGATGTTGCTATTTGGATTGAGTGTGACCCCAATGTGGGACTAGAGAGAGTAATTAAGCGAGATGGAGAACAGATTCGTAAACATATGCTTAGCTTTTTAGTCGATCAGAATAAGCATTTCAGCCATGAAAGAACTAGTGATTATGCCCATTACACCCTTAATGGCGCGCCTTAAAGTATAAATTTATCAAGTTTCTCTAAACTTGTTTTGTGTCTGACTTAACTGGTGAATTGATTGATAATCGCTACTTACTCCAGCGTCAAATTGCTTCTGGTGGAATGGCAACAATATATACAGCTTTAGATACTCGACTTGATCGAGCTGTTGCTGTGAAGATAATGCACGCCCATCTTGCTAGCGATGAAGCATTTGTATCAAGATTTATTAAAGAAGCAAAAGCAACAGCTGCTCTTTCTCATCCAAATATCGTATCTATACAAGATCAAGGGTGGAACGAAGGTGGAGCTCCTGCTGTATTTATAGTTATGGAATTAGTTGAAGGAACTACATTAAGAGATTTTTTAAACGAAAATGCTCCTTTAACAGTTGAGCAAACTTTTCAAATAATAAATCCAGTTCTTAGTGCTTTAGCAGCTGCTCATAAAATTGGGATAATACACAGAGACATTAAGCCAGAAAATATACTTATTGCAAAAGATGGAAGAATCAAAGTTGCAGATTTTGGTTTAGCTAGAAATAGCTCTGTTGGCCAAACATTGACGGCAGAATCAAGTGTTGTGCTGGGAAGTGTTTCCTACCTTTCACCTGAACAAGTACAGCGTGGGATTGCTGATGCTAGAAGCGATATATATGCAATAGGAATTGTGCTCTATGAAATGCTAGTTGGTTCAAAACCATACGATGGAGATACTCCTATACAGATAGCTTATAAGCATGTGAATGAGCGAATACCTAAGATAAATACCTTAAAAGGAAATACTCCAGAAAGGTTAGTTGAAATAGTTTTCTCAGCAACTTCGCCAAACCCTGACGAAAGACCCAAAAATGCTGGAGATTTACTAAATGTTTTGCGCCAAATCCAAGAAGAATTAGACCCTAATCGGCGACAATTAAGTTTAGAGTTAGATTTACCACCGATAAGGATTAAAACTAGTAAACGTGGCAGAGTATCTGTCACATCTAAACTAAGTGGAATTAAAGAAAGAACCTCTCAACTAATCTCAAGTAAACCAATAAATATTACTAAGCCAGAGGAATCTACAGGCACCAAAAGAAGAAGGGTTTCAAGAAGAGTAAAAAGAAATAGATTTATAG
>WLMP01000042.1 GCA_009700155.1 Actinomycetota bacterium | reverse complement strand
TTATCGGCACGGTTACCCACTCGCTTAGCCAAAGCTTGCATTGCTGGTTCACGCTCACGTAATCCGGCAAGGATTGGTGTAGCAATACACAAAGAAGAATATGTACCGGTTGCTAATCCAATAAATAGTGCAAGTGAAAGATCTTTTAATGTTCCAGCACCTAATAAGCCGGCACCAACAAATAAAATCGAACCAACTGGCAATAATGCAACTAAAGAAGTATTAAATGATCTAACTATAGTTTGGTTAACTGCAAGATTTGCAGCCTTTGAATATGTACTTCGCCCGCTAGCAGCAATTCCTTTTGTATTTTCTCTTACTTTATCAAAGACAACTACAGTGTCATAAAGTGAATAACCTAAAATGGTTAAGAATCCAATTACGGTAGCTGGTGTTACCTCAAAACCAACCAAAGCATAAATTCCTACAGTAATAAACACATCGTGAATAACTGCAATTATCGCAGCAATCGCCATTTTTCCTTCAAGTGCCATGGCCAGGTAGATCATTACAACTAGCAAGAATCCAACAAGTCCTTGAATTGCCTTGCGAGTAATTTCCTCACCCCATGATGGTCCAATAATTTGTGAGTCAATAGAATCTATCGAAACACCAAATTTAGCGGCTAAAGCATTCTCAACAGCTGCCTGCTCGGATGCAGATAATGCATCTGTCTGAACTCTTACTTTGTCGTTACCAATCTTCTGAATAATTGTTTGAGATTGTATTCCAGCAGTATCAACTGCTTCTTCTGCACCCTGGATTGAAGCAGATGTGGAGTTGACGGTGAATGATGAACCGCCCTTGAACTCAATTCCAAGGTGTAATCCTTGAGTAAAGATCGTAACTGCTGACAGAATAATTAAAAGTAAGCTAAATGAGTACCAAATTTTACGTCTACCAATGAAATCAACAGAAGTCTCACCACGATATAGGCGGCCTCCCAATCCTGATAACTTAGCCATTATTTAGCCTCCAGATTTTCTGTAGAACTCTTAACTAAACCAGTTGATTTTGCTGAAAATCCAGAAAGTGAATGACCTTCATTAAAGAATGAAAATTTTGCTAAGTAAGTAACTAGTGGCTTTGTAAAGAAAAAGACCACAATTAAATCAATAATGGTTGTCAATCCCAGCGTGAAAGCGAATCCTCTAACACCACCTACTGCAAAGAAGTAGAGCATTATTGCTGCAATCATTGAAACAACGTCGGCTACAACTACTGTACGCCTAGCTCTGATCCATCCAGTTTCGACTGCTGACTTAATTGATTTTCCTTCACGAATTTCATCTCGAACACGTTCAAAATAAACAATAAATGAATCGGCAGTAATACCAATGGCCACAATCGCACCTGCAATTCCTGCAAGAGTAAGAGTGAATCCAATCCACTCACCTAAGAGTAAGAATGAAAGTAAGGTCATGATTGTTGCGACTAATAGTGAGCTAACCGAAACAACACCAAGACCGCGGTAGTAGACGATTGAGTAAATAAAGACAAGTAATAATCCAAGAATTCCAGCAATTAAGCCACCTCGAAGTTGCTCAGCACCTAATGTTGGAGAAACTTGTTGAACCTCACCACGATCAAAAGCCAGTGGTAGCGCTCCATACTTCAAAACATTGGCTAAATCTTGTGCATCTGCTTGTGAAAAGTTCCCGGTTATTTGTGCTGTGCCTGTGTTGATGGCTTCATTGATTCTTGGCGCTGAGTAAACCAAACCATCTAAAACTATCGCAGCCTGATTTTGAGGTGCTGGTAGTGAGGTAAGGCGAGAGGTCATTGCACCAAACTTACTTGTGCCTTCACCATCAAAATCTAAAGTTACATACCAGCCTGATGCCCCTTGAGGATCTATCAAAGATGTTGCTTGCGTTACTTGCTTTCCTAATACTTCAGCTGGAGCAAGGATGTACTTAGCAATTCCACCACGATCGCAACTCACAACTGCCTGTGTTTCATTACCGCCAGAAGCACCTTGTCGATTCTGTGGCAATGAGCAATCAAGGCTAGCAAACTGCGCACTTAATTCTGGAGTTACACCAGCGGGCAGAGATGCTGGATCAGTACTTACTGAAGTTGCATTTGGTGCACCCTCGACCAATACTGGTCTAAATCTAAGTTCTGCTGTCTGACCAACTAAATCAACAATTCTTCTACCGGTCTCACCTGGAACTGAAATAACAATCTGACGATTTGCGCCAGTTCCCTGCGCTGCTACTTCGGACTCAGCTACACCTAATGAGTTAACACGCTGGCGAATAATTGCTACGGCTTGATCAATTGATTCAGATGTAACACTTCCGTTTGCACCAGCTTCAATTCTTGGCTGCAAAGTAACGCTAGTTCCACCCTGTAAATCTAATCCTAATTTAAATGTTGTAGCTCCGATTGCAAATGCAACTCCAGTGAATGCGACAATCGATAAAAGTAAAATAGTGATTGTACGAAGAGCTCGTGACTGAGTATTTGCTATTTTATTGGCGGACATGGGGGCCAATTCTATGCTTTCGACACTTTATTGAGAAATCCAGCAAGCATGTAGCAATTTATGCGCTATTTGCTGGGAAATTACACTTACTGAGCGATATCTGGATCTTGATCGAAAAGTGTGGCATCAGTGCCTATCTGTGCAGATAGTGGAGGCTTAATACCAAGATGCATCCAACCAGCAGCTGTTGCAACTCTACCTCTTGGAGTCCGGGCAATGAATCCCATTCTTACCAGGAATGGTTCTGCAAGGGACTCGATAGTTTCAATCTCTTCACCAACTGACATGGCCAATGTAGAAACACCAACTGGTCCCCCATTAAAATTTTTGATTAAAGCAGTCAGTACAGAGTTATCTAAGCGATCTAACCCAATCTCATCTACTTCATAAATTTTTAAAGCAGCTTGGGCGTGAGCTACTTGAATCGCTTTTTCTTTATTAACTTGTGCATAATCACGTACTCGCCGTAGTAATCGATTTGCAACTCTTGGCGTGCCGCGTGATCTAGATGCAATTTCAATTATTGCCTGTCCATCAATTTCGATATCTAATAACTCAGAGCTACGTTTAATAATTTGTGACAACTCATCTGATTCGTAGAAATCCAATTGTGCTGTAAAACCAAAACGATCCCGAAGCGGACTAGGAAGAAGTCCAGCCCTAGTTGTAGCACCAACTAAGGTGAAATGTGGCAGCTCTAAAGGAATTGATGTAGCGCCAGCACCTTTGCCAACAATTACATCAACGCGAAAATCTTCCATGGCCATATAAAGCATCTCTTCTGCAGGCCTAGACATTCGATGAATTTCATCTATAAATAAAATCTCCCCTTCAACAAGTGAAGAAAGTATCGAAGCTAAATCTCCGGCATGTTGTATTGCAGGACCAGATGTGATGCGAATTGGAGCGCCCATTTCAGATGAAACAATCATTGCTAGTGTTGTTTTTCCAAGCCCTGGTGGCCCAGAGAAAAGTATGTGGTCAGCAACCATTGTTCGCTCTCTAGCAGCTGTCAACAGCAGATTTAATTGGTCGCGAACTCTAAACTGACCAACAAACTCAGTTAAGGTCTTTGGGCGCAGAGCTAGTTCGGCAATTCTTTCAGCATCATCAGCGCCATTATTAATAATTCGATCACTCATTAATTTTTACCGCTAACTTTTAAAGCTAATTTTAATATCTCAGCTGAGGTTAAATTCTCAACTTTGGTGCTACTTGCAACTTGAGAAACCATGCTTGCAGCATCCTTAGCTGAATAACCCAAACCTTGCAGAGCATTTTCGACTTGATTTCTTGTTGAAAAATTTGAACTTGCACCGGCATTTGCGAATTGGCTCGCTTTATCTTTAAGTTCTAGAACCAATCTCTGCGCACCTTTTTTGCCTAGCCCAGGAAATGACTCTAATACTTTTAAATTTCCCGTAGATATTGCACTAGCAATTGATGCAGAATCAGAGCCTGACAATATTGATTGTGCAACCTTTGGTCCGATTCCTGTTACTGATAAAAGTAATTCAAAAAAGTCTCTGTCTGTTTGATCCACAAAGCCAAATAGTGTGAGTGCATCCTCTCGCACAACTAAATATGTATGAAAACTAGCATTGCTTCCAATCTGTATGCCAGCAGCTATTCGATTAGGAACTTGGATTAAAACACCGATTCCACCCACATCAACTACTACTGCATTTGATGTTGAGGACTTAACAATTCCTGCAATTGAGCTAATCATTTTTTCTTAAGCGCCTTTTTCTTTGCATTGGCCAAACGGGTATTTCCTACACCTCGCCAATGATGGCAGATTGCAAGCGCTAAAGCATCAGTACTGTCGACCGGTTTGGGTATTTCTTCTAACTTAAGCAATCTCTTTACCATCTGTGCCACCTGTTTTTTGTCAGCTCGGCCCGATCCAGTTACTGCTGCCTTTACCTCACTAGGAGTGTGTACGCCTACTGGAATACCATTTTTTGCTGCAAGTAATAGTGCAATGCCAGCTGCCTGCCCAGTTGCAATTGCAGTCCTTACATTAAGTTGTGAAAAAACGCGCTCAACTGCAATAACATCAGGTTTAAACTTATTTATCCAAATAGAAATTTCTTTTTCTAATTCTAATAACCGATACTCTAAAGCGGCCTCTGGATCAGTTTTAATCACTCCAACACCAACCATTTTAAGATTTTGGGGACCTGAAGAGTCAACAATCCCAATACCGCATCTAGTTAATCCAGGATCTATTCCCAAAACTCGCATAGGTGAAGCCTAATCAGCGAGATTTACTTATTAACTAAGGCTCGCCATTACCTCATCTGAAACATCGAAATTACCGTAGACATTTTGCACATCATCAAGTTCTTCGATTGCCTCAATCAATTCAAAAACTTTTTTGGCTGTTTGGCCATCAATTGGAATCGACATAGTTGGAAGAAATGAAGTCTCTGCTGAATCATAATCAATGCTGGCCTTTTGTAGTGAAGTGCGAACTGAAACTAGATCAGATGGCGTCGAAACTACTTCAAATGAATCGCCAAGATCGTTTACTTCTTCAGCGCCGGCATCAAGTACAACCTCTAGAAGAGAGTCTTCGGTAACTTTTCCATTTTGCTTGGAAACTATCAGTACACCTTTGCGATTAAATAGATATGAAACAGATCCTGGATCTGCCATATTCCCACCATTACGCGTTACCGCCACTCGTACTTCAGAAGCTGCTCTGTTTCGGTTATCTGATAGACATTCAATTAATAGTGCCACTCCACCTGCTGCATAACCTTCATACATGATGGTTTCCCACTCTTTACCGCCAGTTTCAAGTCCTGCACCACGCTTTACCGCGCGATCGATGTTATCTGCTGGCACAGAGTTTTTCTTTGCTTTTGCAATTGCATCAAACAAGGTTGGATTCCCTGATATATCAGCACCACCTGCTCTTGCAGAGACTTCGATTGCCTTGATCAGCTTTGCAAAATTCTTTGCACGCCTTGAATCAATAATTGCTTTCTTATGTTTGGTGGTTGCCCATTTGGAATGACCGCTCATGATTTATCCTTAGAAAGTAGCTAGCTGATTACAGATATTCTCAACAAAATATCTATGAACTCGATTGTCACCTGTTAACTCTGGATGAAATGAAGTGGCAAGTAAATTACCTTGGCGAACTGCAACTGGATGATTAACGCCATCTGGGTCGGTAACTTCCGCCAAAACTTCAACTTCACTACCAACTGATTCAACCCATGGAGCACGTATAAAAACCGCCCGAATCTTGGGTTCGGTAATTCCTTTAAACTTAATATCTGTTTCAAATGAATCAATTTGTCTGCCAAAAGCATTTCTTCTAACAACCATATCAATACCACCAAAACTTTCTTGGCCTTCAATTGCATCCTTAATATTATTTGCTAATAAAATCATGCCTGCGCAGGAACCATATGTTGGCATTCCGCTCTTGATTCGATCTGAAATTAAGTCGAATAAATCAAATGACCGCGCCAACTTAGCAATAGTCGTGGACTCTCCACCCGGGATAACCAGGGCTGAGATACTTTGTATTTCGCTTATTGTTTTAACTGCAAGGGCATCGACGCCACAATCACTTAATGACTGGATATGTTCACGAACATCACCTTGGAGTGCAAGAACTCCAATTTTCACAATTACCAGCCCCGCTCCGCGAGTCTATGAGGAACTGGAATATCAGCAACATTAATGCCAACCATTGCATCCCCTAGGCCTCTAGAAACATCTGCAACTACCTTTGCATCAGTGAAGTAAGTAACTGCCTTAACACAAGCAGCAGCTCGCTTAGCTGGATCTCCAGATTTAAATATTCCAGAGCCAACAAATACTCCATCTGCACCTAATTGCATCATCATTGCGGCATCTGCTGGAGTTGCTATTCCACCTGCTGTAAATAGTACAACTGGTAACTTTCCAGTACTTGCAACCTCTTTTACTAATTCATATGGTGCTTGCATATCTTTTGCAGCCACAAACAATTCATCTTCGCGCATTGATGTAAGACGGCGAATCTCAGATGAGATTGTGCGCATGTGTGTGGTTGCATTTGAAACATCACCGGTTCCTGCTTCACCCTTAGATCTAATCATGGCGGCACCTTCATTAATACGACGAAGTGCTTCACCTAAGTTAGTTGCTCCACAAACAAATGGAATTGTGAAATTCCATTTATCGATATGGTTTGAATAATCCGCTGGTGTTAATACTTCAGACTCATCAATGTAATCCACACCTAGTGACTGTAAAATTTGGGCTTCAACAAAATGTCCAATACGAGCTTTTGCCATTACTGGAATTGAAACTGCCTCTTGAATTGCGGCAATCATGTCAGGATCAGACATACGAGCTACGCCACCTTGTGCGCGGATATCCGCTGGTACGCGCTCTAGTGCCATTACAGCAACAGCGCCAGAATCTTCTGCAATCTTTGCTTGCTCGACATTAACAACATCCATAATTACGCCGCCCTTAAGCATTTCTGCCATGCCGCGTTTTACTCGCGCTGTTCCTGTTTCCTTGGCCATCTTGACTCCTTGAAAATCTCTAGTGGCTAAGTGTACTAATTTATTGATTAGGTCAAGAACAATAAAAGTGAAGCCCTGCTCACACAACTAGGCGTACTAGGGGGTAATTTCTGGTTGCTGATCGGTTAGAAAAACCCAAATTCGACCAGGTTTAAAATTCGCAACTTCGCCATCTATATGACGCCAAGTAGTTGCATCTGCCTCACTATCGCGCTGCCAAGTAATCTCATAACTAAAACCATCACGAAGCATGATTGCTTTGCCGTTGCCAGTAGTTTTGCTAAACGGTGTAACACCGCCAAATTTATCTCCGTAGATAGATGGCGTAATCGAAACTAATTGAATAATTGCAGTAT
>WLMP01000041.1 GCA_009700155.1 Actinomycetota bacterium | reverse complement strand
TTCAGCTGTCAATTATTTAATTGTTGGATCTGATACCAGAGAAGGCTTAACGAAAGCAGAGCAAAAAGAGTTACGGGTTGGTTCTGTTAAAACTGCTGCTGGAAAAAGATCAGACACTATGTTGTTGGTACATGTTTCAAAGGCTAGAGATAAAGCAGTCATTATCTCGATCCCACGCGATTCATATGCACTGATACCAGCACATAAAAATAGCGCTGGAAAAGAAATATCTGCGGCCTACTCTAAAATTAATTCATCTTTCAATTGGGGTGGGGCGCCATTACTGATTCAAACATTTGAAGGAATGTCTAATTTAAAGATTGATCACTACATAGAAATAAACTTTGTTGGATTTGCTCGGATAGTTGATTCATTGGGTGGAATTGAAGTCTGTACTAAAAAAGATATTGATGATCCAAAGAGTCATTTAGTCTTACCAGCTGGCGTTCATAATTTAAATGGTATTGAAGCTCTTAAGTATGTCAGAACTCGAGAGTTTGATGGGCTTGGTGATATAGGAAGAATGCAAAGGCAACAAGCATTCATGTCTTCAGTTGTAAAAAAAGCTACCAGTCTTGGCGTGCTTCTAAATCCGGTAACGATGACTAGTTTCATAAACTCTTCACTATCAGCTGTGACAACTGATAGTGGTTTAAATAGCTCGGAACTAATAGAGCTTGCTAAACAATTAAAATCTCTTTCAGCATCTAATGTTAGGACTTTAACTGTTCCACTATCAGACCTAAATTACTATGCAAATGGCGTAACAGCATCTGTACTTTGGGATCCTGTATTAGCTCCACAGCTTTGGGATAGATTACGTGAAGATCGTGCCGTAATTGATGAAGTCAAACCATCACCCTCACCATCTGCAACAAAGGCAGAAAAACCTAAGATAATTGATAAGTTTAAAACTCGTACTGCAGAAGATAACATCTGCCGGTAATTAGATAGGCTTTCATATATGGCACTCAAACTCTCAGTTATTGGCACTGGATACCTAGGTGCTACTCATGCTGCCTGCATGGCAAGTATGGGTTTTGAGGTTATCGGCTTTGATACTGAACAAAGCAAAATAGATTTACTTAGTAAAGGAAAAGTGCCATTTTACGAGCCAGATCTAGAAGAATTACTTGCTAATCAAATAAAATCTGGAAAGTTATCGTTTACTAATAACATTAATGATCTTGCAGATTGTGATGTTCACTTTATTTGCGTTGGTACTCCGCAAGTAAAGGGTGGAATAGCAGCAGACTTAACATTTGTTAATTCAGCCCTTGAAACGATTGCCAGAATCGTAAAGCCAGGTGGTTTAGTTGTAGGTAAATCAACAGTTCCAGTTGGAACTGCCGCAAGATTACGAGATAGGTTAATTGAATTAAATCCAAGTGCTGATTTGGCATGGAATCCAGAATTCTTACGAGAAGGTTTTGCTGTAGAAGACACTCTTAAGCCAAATAGATTAGTAGTAGGTGTGGTTAGCGATAGAGCTGAAGAGATACTTAAAGAAGTTTATGCAAGTAACTTAAGAGAGAACACTCCCTGGGTTAGAGCCGATTTACCAACTTCTGAGCTTGTAAAAGTTGCTGCAAATTCTTTCCTGGCAACTAAAATATCTTTCATAAATGCTATGGCTGAAGTTTGCGAAGCAGCAGGTGGAGATGTAACCGTTTTAGCAAAAGCCATTGGTTATGACCCAAGAATTGGAAGTAGATTCTTACAAGCAGGTATTGGTTTTGGCGGAGGCTGCTTACCTAAGGATATTCGCGCATTTATGGCACGTGCTGAAGAATTAGGCGCAAAGCAAGCAGTTAAATTTCTTGAAGAGGTAGATTCTATAAACCTTCGTGCTAGAAAAAGGATTATTGAATTGGTTCGCAGTGATCTAGCAAATGATCTTGTAGGTAAAAAAGTGGCGATACTAGGCGCAGCATTTAAGCCAGACAGTGATGATGTTCGTGATTCTCCTGCATTAGATATTGCTGCTCAAATCCAAGCTGCCGGAGCGATAGTTACAGTTCATGACCCAAAAGCAATTGTAAATGCACAAAAGAGATTTCCTGCATTGAATTTTGCTGAAGAAATAAATGAAACTCTTAAAGATTCAAATATCGTTCTTCACCTGACTGAATGGAAAATTTATAGAGAAATTGACCCTAGTAAGGTAAAAGCAATGGTGAAAGATGCGATCATGATTGATGGACGAAATGCATTAGATCGTGAATTATGGTTAAGCGCAGGATGGAAGTTTCGTGCTCTAGGTAGGAGTCAAATTGGATAAAGAAATTGATGAATTATTAGGATTGAAAACCTGGGCAGTAGTTGGACTTAGTAATAATTCGGAAAGAGCTGCCTACAAAGTTGCAAAAGTATTAATCGAAAAAGGTCATACGGTAATTCCTGTACACCCGAAAGCCGAAACAGTGCACGGCCAGAAGGGGTATACAAAACTTTCCGAAATTAAAGTTCCAATTGATGTAGTTGATATATTTGTAAATTCAGAATTAGCGGGATCAGTTGTTGATGAAGCGATAGCTGTAGGTGCAAAGGGTGTCTGGCTTCAGTTAGATGTAATTGATGAAGTGGCAGTATCTCGTGCCAAAAGTGCTGGTTTATTAGCTGTGATGAATAGATGTCCGGCAATTGAATACCATAAAAGATAATTACTCTTGGATTTCACCGCTGTAATATTGCTGTGCATGAATAACTTCAGTAAGTAAATTTTCTAAATCGTCTCCGATTAATCCTACTTTTTTCGTGGATTGATCAAACTTTAACTTAGGGTTTCGAGCCATTAAGTGTAAATATGGCCGATAATCATCACTATCTGGATCAGTATTCAAATTTCCGGAAACAATGAATGGATTAAGAGTTGCGGTATCCCCCAATGGTAAGTCCAGGACTGATCTTAAGTATTGCTCAAAGTAGTTTGTAACTGATCCAATATCAAAGGAATAACTTGAAATTGGATTAGTCCAATTTACTGTAATCAATTTTTTGAAATCATCTGCATTGACAATTAATTCAATTCCACCAATTAATCCGATTTCACTTGCCAACTTTATAGCTGACAATTGAATCTCAATAGCCTGTTCTTCGTTAATTGCTGGAGCTGGGGTTATCAAAACATTTTCCGTAACTAAGGTCACTGGCCAGGTTGAAATCTGTGCGTGAGGAGATCTTGTAATTAGAATTGAAAGCATCGGCCCAGTTGCTTCATGCCTATCTATCTTCGCTAAGGCTTCAACAGTCGATATGGGTGGATAAATTAAAGAACCAGATCTTTCAATAGTCCTTAAAGATGAAGTTGAAACATAAGCTGGATCAATACATAAAAAACGGCAGTTCTTACTAAATTCAATTACTCGCTCAGTAGATAGCTCTTCTTGAAAGAGCTTGATCTCAATACCCAATTTCTTTGCCTCTTGAGAAAAGTTATTTCTAACAATTTCGTTAGCGATTAGGCCAATAGTTGGTATTGTCATGTAATAAGGTTACCTTCATTATGGTCCAAATAATTCTTGCCTCATCATCTCCATCGAGATTAAGGCTCTTAGAAAGCGTTGGGGTTAAGCCAGAAGTGATAGTAAGCGGGATAGATGAAGAATCCCCCGAGTTTAATTCCTTGTCACCATCTGATCTAGTTATTAAGTTAGCATCTTTAAAGGCAGATGCAGTCAAAAGTAGAGCGCCGATTAATTCATTGATAATAGGGTGTGACTCAACATTTGATTTTAATGGTAAGTCTTTGGGAAAGCCCCTAAATCGTGAAAATGCAATTGAGCGAAGTAAATTACTTAGTGGAAAATTTGGTTACCTTCACACAGGTCATTGCATAATTGATGTTAAAAACGGAAAAGAAATCAATAAACTTTCAAGTGCAAAGGTTCAGTTTGCAGAAATGACTAACGAAGAAATAGTTGATTACGTCGATTCAGGTGAGCCGTTAAATGTTGCTGGAGGTTTCACTTTAGATGGATTAAGTGCACCATTTATCACAAGTATTGAAGGTGACCCCAGCGGAATAATTGGTTTATCACTACCTTTGCTTCGAAATATGGTCATGTCGCTTGGATATAGCTGGCTTGATATTAAAAAAGGTTAATATCTACGATAAGTTTATCGCATGAGCAAACTTTATAAGGATCCAATTGGGACAGCTGAAAAAGCCGCCAAAGAGATTAAGAAGATAACAAAAAAAGAAAAACATGATGTTGCACTTATCATGGGCTCTGGTTGGATTTCTGCAGCCGAAGCACTTGGTAATCCCACTCATGAGTTTGCTGTAACTGAGTTATCAGGTTTTCCAGCACCGACAGTCACAGGTCATGGCGGTAAGGTCCGTTCCTACAATTTAGAAAATTCCGTAAATGCATTAGTTTTTTTAGGCAGGACACATTTCTATGAAGGATTAGGAATGGAGCCTGTTGCTCATGCTGTAAGAACTGCAGTTAAAGCAGGTTGTCGAACGATTGTATTAACAAATGCTTGTGGTGGAATAAATACAGATTATAAAGTTGGTCAGCCAGTAATTATTAGAGATCATATTTCATTAACTGCGGCCTCACCTTTAATTGGTGCAGATTTCGTTGACCTTACAGATTTGTATAGCAAAAGACTTAGAGAGTTAGTAAAAGCAGAGGACTCTTCACTTGCCGAAGGTGTATATGTTCACTGGCGCGGTCCATCCTATGAAACACCAGCCGAAATTAAAATGATGAGAGCCATGGGTGCAGACTTAGTTGGCATGTCTACAGTTCCAGAGGCAATTGCAGCTCATGCACTTGGTGCAGAAATACTTGCAATCTCATTAGTTACAAATGCAGCTGCAGGTGTTACTGGTGAAAAATTAAATCATGCTGAGGTTATTGCCGCAGGGAAAGCTGCAGCAGATCGTATGGGCAAACTTTTAGCCAAGGTACTACCTAAGTTGTGATTTCAGAACAATTAAAGCAAGAGGTGCAAGATTGGATTAAAAATGATCCAGATAAAAAAACTGCAGGGCAATTAACAAAGTGGCTAAGTGAAGAGAATGAAGAAGAATTAAATCGCTGCTTTAGCGGCTTTTTACAGTTTGGTACTGCTGGATTACGAGGGGCTTTAGGGCCTGGACCCTCATGTATGAATAGAGCAGTAGTAAGTCGAACTGCTGCAGGAATTGTTTCATTTATGAAGAAAAATAATTTAAAATCAGTTGTTATCGGTAGAGATGCAAGATACGGATCTCTAGATTTTGCTCAGGATAGTGCTGAAATTTTCTCAGGTGCAGGCATAAAAACTTTTGTATTTCCACGGGAATTACCTACTCCAGTTTTAGCCTATGCAGTTAATAGATTGAAAGCAGATGTAGGAATTATGGTAACAGCCAGCCATAACCCCGCTAATGACAATGGTTATAAGGTTTATTTGGGCGGGAAAGTAAAGGGAATAAACTTTTTTGGCTCACAGATAATCTCACCAATCGATAATGAAATATCTGCTGAAATATCAAACGCAGAACTATCCCCTACACGATCAGATAACTTTGAGGTGGTTAGTGAGGGCATTATTGATGATTATGTTGAAGCCGTTGCATCACTTGTAGCAAAACCAAATAATTTAAAGATTGTGTATACACCACTTCATGGCGTTGGTGCCGAAACATTCTTAAAAGTTCTTAAATCTGCTAGATTCCAAAATCCGATCCTTGTCGAAGAACAATCAAAACCAGACCCCGATTTTCCAACTACAAAGTTTCCAAATCCTGAAGAATCTGGAGTAATGGATTTGGCTATTAAATATGCAGAAAAATTTGATGCTGACCTAGTGATTGCAAATGATCCTGATGCAGATAGATGCGCAATATCCGTAAAAGATATCTCTGGAGCATGGAGAGTATTACGGGGAGATGAAATCGGAGTTGCGTTAGGAATGTATTTAATCGAGAAAGGAAATGTAAAAAGTGGGTCGATCGCAAATTCGCTAGTGTCTTCAACTTTGCTAGGTAAAATTGCAGCGAGTTATGATATTAACTTTACTGAAACTCTGACTGGATTTAAATGGATCTCAAAAGTACCAAATCTGGAGTATGGATATGAAGAAGCTCTGGGTTACTGCGTAGACCCTAAAGCAGTTAATGATAAGGATGGAATAAGTGCAGCAATTCTTATAGCTGAATTAGTTGATGAACTAAAAGGTAAGGGCAAATCTTTAGACCAATATCTAGATGAAATTGGGGGCAAGTTTGGTTTTCATTTAACTGATCAAATCTCAGTTAGAGTAAGTGAGGCAAATCAAGCAATAACTTTATTAGATAAACTACTAAAAAATCCTCCAAATAATCTGTATGGCTTTAATCTTGAGCTAATCGAAGATTTGTTTAAGATAGAAGAGATAAAAACTCGTGGAATCAGAATGAGGTTTGCGGGAGGCATCAAGGTAATTATAAGACCAAGTGGAACTGAGCCTAAAGTAAAGTGTTACTTAGAGGTTATTAGACCAGTAAAAGCTGAGTCAGAAGAATTGATATCGCATATCAAAGAAGAATTGATTAAACTACTCTCATGATAATTGACGGTAGCGAGGGATCGTTAAAGCAATTCTTAAATGACTTGCCACCGGTTGATCAGGTAGGCGCTGAATCTAGAGCCGCAATGCTTGCCACTAGAAGTATTAAAACAACTAGTAAAGCATGGGCTATTGATATGGCGATAAGCATGGTGGATTTAACAACGTTAGAAGGCGCTGATACGCCAGGAAAAGTTAAGGCACTTTGCGCTAAAGCAGTTAGACCAGATCCTACAGACTTAACAGTTCCATCAGTAGGAGCCATATGTGTTTATAACGATATGGTAAAAACAGCAAGAGATGAATTAGATCTTATTGGTGGGAGAAATATTCCAGTAGCAGCTGTATCTACAGCATTTCCATCAGGTCGAGCTTCGCTTGCGGTAAAAAAACAGGATACAAAAGATGCCCTCGATGCAGGTGCTACTGAAATTGATATGGTAATTGACCGTGGCGCATTTCTCTCTGGAAAGTTAGGAAAAGTTTTTGAGGAAATAGAAATTATTAAAGCACTTTGTGGAAAAAATGCACATCTAAAAGTTATATTTGAAACTGGAGAGCTTGTAACTTATGACAACGTTAGAAAAGCATCTTATCTAGCAATGTTAGCCGGGGCAGACTTCATAAAAACTAGTACCGGTAAGGTCACTCCTGCTGCTACGCCACCAGTTGTATTAGTGATGCTAGAGGCAGTTCGTGATTATTTTGCCCTCACCGGCATCAGAATTGGTGTCAAACCTGCAGGAGGTATAAAAACTACTAAAGATGCAATAAAGCAATTAGTACTAGTCAATGAAACGGCTGGACCAGATTGGCTTAATCCTTCACTATTTCGAATTGGCGCCAGTTCACTTTTAAACGATTTATT
>WLMP01000040.1 GCA_009700155.1 Actinomycetota bacterium | reverse complement strand
TGTTACCTACGGACAGCCGTATGGTCCAGGTGATTATGTTCGGCCAACTAAGACTGGCACACATGCAGGTTTTGTTGAGCCACTTAAGTATTGGGTGCCATCAATTGCACCAACTGAGTTAGTTCAATTACCTAAGAGTGGGTGGGGTGATTGGAGTAATCAATTAGTTTTAGGAACTCTGCGTGAGCAGGTGCTTGTTTTCATTGCAATAGATGAGAGATTTGCAGTTACAAATACGGTAAATGTGGATATTGGTGAGCGGATAAGAGATTTAGAGGTATTAAGCACAGGTGAGCTAGTTGCAACAACTGATAGCGGAAAGTTACTAGTAATTAACCAAAAGGCTTCCTGATAAAAGTATCAGCAAAATTTATAGCAACTAACCACACTTTCTCATGACTTATCACTAGGTAATATGTAATGATAGGGCCATGGCCGAGCGCAGAGTAAGTAAGCAATTAAGCAAGATAAATCCAAATCAAATTCTTTTCCTGCTTGCTAGCCTGCTTTTAATCGCTCTAGTAATTGTGGTCAGTATGGTGGCCGGTAGAGTTACTAATAATTACCCACCATCAGTTGCATTTTCAGCAGTTGGCAGCGCATCTATTACCCCAGATGGCATTAAATTAAGTGGTAGTGCAAATACCTTGGCAAGAACTTCATCTGCAGGACTTTCAGAGGTTGCAAAGGTGGGCGAGAGTATTCGCCAGGTATTAGCAGCAAATAATGTTGATAGTAAAAATATCTCTTCGGCAAATCTTTCTATCTATCCCGAGTACTCCTACACCCCAACTGGTAGTAGAAATCTTTTAGGTTATCGGGTTAGCCAGGGTTATGAGGTAGTGCTAGAGGATGGCAAGGCTGCTGGCGCTGTTATTGATCAATTAATTAGAGCAACTGGTGATAAGTTTCAAATTAACTCAATCTCCTCCTTTATTACAGATCAAGAGGGTGTAGTAAAGATTGCTAGAGCAGATGCGATTGCAAAGGCAAAGATTAAAGCTCAAGATTACGCGCAGTTAACTGGTAAAAAGCTAGGCAAGATTTTATCGATTAATGAAAATAGTATGGATGCACCTGTTATGCCAATGGCAACAAGTAAAGATTCTCTTGGCACCTCATTTGATATGGGCTCTACTAAGGTTGAAGTTTCGCTGTATATTAGTTGGGAATTGAAGTAAAGCTTTTTTTCTACCTAACCTCATCTTGGGCCCGGCTTAATCGTTGTGAGATATAAACTGGAATCAATGAAATTAAGATAACAACTGTTGCCACCACATTAACCACACTTGCCTGATTTGGTCTAGACATCTCTTTTAAGATCCAAAGTGGCAGGGTATCTACGCCAGGGGGTGCAGTAAAGATTGTTACTACGACCTCATCAAAACTTAAGGCAAAGGCAAGCAGAGCACCTGCCACAAATGAGGTTCTAAATTGTGGGAAGGTAACTAATCTAAAGGTTTGCCATAAGCCAGCGCCTAAATCTGCAGATGCTTCTTGCAGGGATGGATTCATCCGCTTTAATCTGGCAAATACATTGTTAAATACCATCACAATACAAAATGTTGCATGGGCAACAATCATGCCAAAGTAGCCGATATTAAATCCAGCTGGTGATAAAAAGTTGCTATAAGTATTACTAAATGCCACACCAGTTACCACACCAGGAAGTGCGATCGGAAGCACTACCAATAGATTAACTGTGGCCTTACCAAAAAAGTCATAACCTTTAAGTGCAAATGCCACTAAGGTGCCAAGAAAGGCGGCAATAATCATTGATCCAGTTGCAACAATTAGTGAGTTTAAAAGTGCAGTGCGAATTGGTTGATAGGTAATTGCAAACTCCCACCACTTAAGGGAGAAGGTTTCAATCGGCCAACTTGAGATATTAGATAGATTAAATGAGTTTAAGATTAAAACCAGTAATGGTACATACATAAAGATCAAGATAAAGGCGACTAAGCCAATTAAGATCGCTCTAGTAGTAGCAGATAGTCGTAACATAATTACATCCGCTCTAATGATCCGGTGCGACGAGCCACCATTAGATAGATAACCACAAATGCAATTGGCACCATAGAAAAGGCGGCTGCTACTGGTGGATTTAAATTAATGTTGGCTGCAATTATTGAGCCAATCATTTGGGTAGAGCCGCCGGTAAATTTGGCAGCTAAGTAATCACCCAAAGATAAGGAGAAGGTAAAGACTGAGCCAGCAATTATCGCCGGCACAATTAGCGGCATTACTACCCGATAGATAGTAGTAAATCCCTTAGCTCCCATATCACTTGAAGCATCAAAAAGATTTGGTGGAATCTGTCTGATGGCGGTAAATACTGGAAGTGCCATATAAGGAAACCAGAGGTAGGTAAGAGTTAAAATCACAATTGGAATTGAAAATGTTGGTCCAGATAAACCAAATGGTGCTAACGCCCAGTTAAAAAATCCCTCTTCAGTAAATACTAAACGCATAGCAATAATCTTTACTAAGTAACCAGCCCATAATGGTAAGGTAATTGCCACAGCTAGCGCATTTCTAACCCAAGGTTTGGCAATTTTTGCCATATAGATGCCAAGTGGAACAGCAAATAAAACTGATAAACCAGTTACTGCAAGTGCAATTAGTAAGGTTCTAATTGAGGTTGAAATATAAGCTGGAACGGTAAAGATGCTAACAAAGTTATCTAAGGTAAAACCAACAATTACCTTTGAGGTAAAAGGGTCGACAAACCAAAAGGCGGTTACTAATAGTAAAAATAATGAGAGTATGTAGACGCCCACAATCCAAAACATCGGTAGGGCAAGGAGTGAAAATAATCTAAGTTTGGCTCGCTTATATAAATAGGCAGAAAGTGGCCGGTTGCCAGCTTTGGTAATAGTTGTACTCATGCCTACCTAACTACTTCTTTGTTTTTCTTAATTTACTGCTTTAGTAAAAATATGAGGGGATTAATTTAAAATCCCCTCATATTTATTACTTATTTAGTGATCCTTAACTTATTAACCTTTTACCGTTAACCAAGCATTGGTCCACTCCTGGAAGCTGGTGCACTTAACATCCTTGCGACCATCAACACAGGTTTCAATTGGAGTTGTCCAAGGCCAGATTTTCTTAAAGAACTCTTCATCTTCTGCTGCGAACTCATCACAGTGAGCTTGCGCAGTTGGACTTGAGCTGCAGTAAGCAATGTTGGCTGGTGCCATACCAAAGTTCACGGCAATTGCTCCGTTTACAGATGCTGTACTGGTGTAATCCATCCAGGCATATGCACAGTTAACATTCTTAGTCTTTGAGCTTACTAACCAAGAGTCATACCAACCAGTTGATCCTTCTTTTGGAAGGGTGGTCTTGATATTTGGCTTAGCTGCAAACTTACGAAGAATTTCCCAAGATGTACCAACAACAGTATTACCACCAACAAATGAGGTTATTTGCGCTACTGCATCTGACCAGTACTCGCCCACAATCGTATTTTGTTGCTTTAGTAGTGCAATTGCTGCATCTAATTGAGTCTTATCTAGAGCATAAGGATTCTTAATTCCTAGCTCTGGCTTGTGATACATCAAGTACACAGCAGCATCTGCAATGTAGATAGGTGCATCGTAAGCTGTGATCTTGCCCTTGTATGGGCTGTTTGTTTCCCAAACTACATCCCAGCTAGCAGGTGCTCCCTTAGTTACATCATCGTTGTACTGAAGAAGATTTGCACCTCTGCCAATTGGTACACCGTATGGCTTGCCATTTACAGTGTCATAGATGTTATTGCGCATTCCAGTTGCAATTTCATCACCAAAGTTTGGAATTAAATCAACATTAAGAGGTTGAACATCGCCACCTACGATTAAACGTAGTGCAGCATCACCTGATGCAGAAACAATGTCATATTGACCTGTTCTCATCAAGGTAACCATTTCATCGCTAGTTCCAGCTACGCGTGGCTTAACCTTGCAACCAGTATCTGCCTCAAACTTGTCGGTCCACTTTGGATCAACAAAGCCAGCCCAGTTAACAATGTTTAATTCGCCTTCAAAATCGCCCATTTCTTCATGCATAGGAATATCTGGCACTTCAATCTTCACACCGGATGCATCATCACTTGATGAACAGCTAGAAAGAATCATCGCCGATACTGCCAATAGGCTAAGTATTGAGAGTTTCTTACCCTTCATTTATCTTCCTTTCGCATGACTTAATTTATAAGTCAGATTAGGTTGGTATCACTGCCGAGTGGTCGCTTTTCCAAACGGCACCGACCCGATCGCCAGTTTCATATCGGTTGATCTGATCTGGCAATTCTTCATTTAATCTGGTGGCAATTACCCGCTGCCCCGATTGTGTTTGAATTAAGTAAATTGTGGTCGCCCCGATATATGAGGCTTCGATAATTGTGCCAACTACGCCACTTTCACCAGTATTTAACTTAGTATCAGCTGGTACTAATTTAATTCGCTCTGGTCGAATATTGACCATTGTGCTACTGCCAAAAATCTCCTTAGCAGCTGCGCCATCAAATATATTTGAAACTCCTAAAAAGCTAGCCACAAATTTAGTTTGTGGTTTTTCATAAACCTCTTGTGGGGTGCCGATCTGCTCAATTGATCCCTCATTAAATACGGCAATGCGATCGCTCATTCGCATCGCCTCTTCTTGATCATGGGTAACAAAAATAAATGTAATTCCTGCTTCACGTTGAATTCGTTTTAATTCAACCTGCATCTCCTCCCGCAACTGCTTATCTAATGCGCCAAGTGGTTCATCTAGTAGTAAAACCTTTGGCCGAAGCACTAATGCTCTTGCTAATGCAATTCGTTGACGCTGCCCACCTGATAATTGGTGTGGTAGGCGCTGTGATAAGTGCGAGAGCTTTACTGAATCAATTGCCTCAAGTGCTTGTTTGGCTCGTTCAGCCTTTGGCACCTTTCTGGTGCGAAGTCCATACTCAACATTGTCTTGAATACTCATATGTGGAAAGAGTGCGTAATCTTGAAAAACTGTATTTACTGGTCGATCAAAGGGAGCCAAGTCAGTTACATCTTGTGACTCAATTACTACTCTGCCTGAGCTAGCATTTTCAAATCCTGCAATTAATCTTAAAACTGTGGTTTTACCTGAGCCAGATGGTCCAAGCATAGAAAAAAACTCTCCAGCTTTTACATCAAGATCTAAGTTTGCAACTGCGTGGACCTCGTTAAAATATTTATTAACACCACGAAGTGAAACAAAGCCGGTGCTCAATTACTTAACCCCCACGCCATTACGCTTTACTTAAACTAAATCGAATTAGCCAACTAACCCGATCAATGCTTGAGCCTAAACTACTCTCTCAGGTATTTCTTGGAAAGGCACATATAGGTTTAAATCACGTAAAAGTTATAAAGGGTGTGGGTATTGGGGATAAAAAATGGCTTAATTCTTGAACCCTTTCAAATTTGCGACAACTTATCCCTCAGTTGGCCTAGCTTTTTATCCACAGTTGGCATAAGTCCTATATGGTGCAAAACCATCGATTACTGATCGGGGTTAATTTGGGCAGCGTAATTGCTGGGATATGCCAAATAAATTGAAAAAATAAGCAGGGAGATGTTAGAAATTAAGTAAAAACTTATTGCCCTGCACTACTTGCCAGGCGTACTGTTCTTATATGTACCAACACGGGATTAAAAACACCTTAAAGGGTGGCGCAGTTGTTTTTGGCGTATCTGCCATTTTCTTACTTGCAGCCCCGGAAATTTTTTTAGATCTTCTAGGTTTAGAAGATAACCCAGAGTTAATCTGGGCTATGCGAATGATTGGAATTACTTTAATTGCACTTGCTGGAAATATGTGGCAAAACTCTAAATTAGGTAATAACCCAACTGGAGTTAAATTTATAGCCCGGGTTATGTTTATATCTGCTCTAGCCCTTGGCATACTAACAATTTTTATTCCAGCCGAGTTAACTATATTTTCTGTTATCTATGCCGCAATTGGCCTTAGCTTTGCCCTGCTTTATCTGATTAACCTAATTCGAAAGTAGTCTTCACATATAGTTAGGTATGGGTAACTCTAAGCGGGTAGCTAAGATTAAAAATGGCTTTGCCCCTAAATTTTGTGTTACCTGTAAATTACCATTTGAGTGGCGAAAAAAATGGGCTAAAGATTGGCAAAATGTTAAATACTGCAGCAAAAGGTGTGCTGGCTAAGTGAAACGAATTATCTATATCCCCTTTGATCATCTGCACTCAAAGTATGGTGCACTAAAGGATGCTGACCCAAAGAGTGATCTAATTGTTTTAGTTGAAAGTGCCAGAATGGTTGCAGCAGATGAGTGGAACAAGATTAGATTGTATTTTCTTATCTCATCTGCGCGTCACTTTAAAGTAGAGCTAGAAAAGTTAGGTTTTAAGGTCCGATATGAAAAAGCTGCTACCACGATCGATGGATTAACTCGGGTTAAGCAGGAATTTCCAGATCTGCCAATTATCAGTGCTCACCCGTCATCTCATCTGCAATCTAAACAATTAGCCAAGTTTGGTGTTAAATTTGTTGAGAATGATTTCTTCCTAACCTCACGTGAGCTTTTTACAACTTGGGCAGATAACCAAAAGAGCTTTCTAATGGAGAGTTTCTATCGGGCCCAGAGAAATCGATTAGGAGTTTTAGTTAAGGCTGGTAAGCCAGTTGGCGGTAAATGGAACTTTGATAAAGAAAACAGATTACCCCCACCTAAAAACTATAAGTATCCACCTTATTTAAAACATAAAGCGGATGAAATTGATCTGCAGGTAGCAGGTGAGCTTGGTATTTCTGCCTGCGATGTTTGGGGCACAAGTAGAAAAGCGGCTAAGGCGCAGTTAAAAAACTTTATTGATAACCACTTTGCAAACTTTGGTCCATATGAGGATGCAATGACAACTGATAATTGGGCGCTACACCACTCCCTACTTAGTCCATATTTAAATAATGGCTTACTTCATCCAGGTGAGGTCTTAACTGCTGTTCTTTCTGCCTATGAAAAAGGGTTAGTAGATATTGCATCTGCAGAAGGTTTTATCCGTCAAGTAATTGGCTGGCGTGAGTATGTAAATGGTATGTATTGGTATTTAGGGGCAGATTATAAAAATGAGAATCATTTAAATGCTAACCGGAAATTGCTGCCGTTATTTACTGATCCAAACAAGACCAAGATGAATTGTGTGAAAACTACAGTTGCAGATATTAAAGAGCGAGCTTGGGTGCACCATATTCCACGCTTAATGATCTTAAGTAATCTTGCACTTATTACTGGTACAAATCCCCAACAATTTTTGGATTGGATGCGCCGGGAGTTTATTGATGCAACCGATTGGGTAATGGTGCCCAATGTAATTGGGATGGGAGTTCATGCTGATAATGGCAAGATGATGAGTAAGCCATATGCAGTAGGGGGTGCATATATTTCCA
>WLMP01000004.1 GCA_009700155.1 Actinomycetota bacterium | reverse complement strand
TGTTAGTGAATTAGATAGAGTTTTAGGTGGCGGTTTAGTACCAGGCGCTGCAATTTTATTAGCAGGTGAACCAGGTGTTGGTAAGTCAACATTATTGCTAACAGTTGCTGCTGAGACTGCTAAACAAGGCATTCTTTCGCTCTATATAAGTGGTGAAGAGTCTGCCTCACAGGTGCGCCTGCGAGCAGAGCGACTTAATGCAATTGATAAAAATTTATGGTTGGCTGCAGAATCTGATTTAGGCGCTGTTATCGCCCATATCGATTCAGTAAAACCAGAATTACTGGTAATTGATTCAATTCAAACTATTTCGAGCTCAACTGTCGATGGTGCACCTGGTGGTGTTACTCAAGTACGAGAGATTGCAGCAGCATTAATTCGAATAGCAAAAGAGCGATCTATCACCTTAGTTTTAGTTGGACATGTAACTAAAGATGGATCAATAGCTGGCCCTCGGCTACTAGAACATTTAGTAGATGTAGTTCTTAATTTTGAAGGTGAAAGACATTCTAGGCTTAGATTAATTAGAGCAATTAAAAATAGGTTTGGAGCATCCGATGAGGTTGGTTGCTTTGATTTAAATGATTCTGGAATTGTCGGACTTGCCGATCCAACTGGCTTATTCACTTCACGCCATACAGATCCAGTACCCGGAACTTGCGTGACCGTAACACTTGAAGGCAGGCGAGCTCTATTAGCTGAAATTCAATCTTTAGTCAGTATTGCAAATCCAGATGGAAGAGATTGGGGTAACTCAAGACGAGTAACAAGTGGTCTTGATAATTCAAGAACTGCTATGACACTTGCAGTTTTAGAATTAAGAGCTGGCATAAAGATTTCTGGCCGAGATGTATATGTTGCAACTGTTGGTGGTATGAAAATCAATGAGCCTTCGGCAGATCTTGCAGTTGCCCTTTCAGTTGCATCTGCTGCTAAAGGTTTGGCACTACCCGCAGATTTAGTTGCAATTGGTGAGGTTGGATTAGCTGGTGAAATTAGAAAGGTAACTGGAATTACTCAGCGAGTGCAGGAGGCTGCTCGACTTGGATTTAAGCGGGCAATAGTTCCAGTGGGAAGTGATTTAAAAATTGCTGGAATTGAAATACTAGAAGCAGCTAGGGTAGAACAAGCAATAAGTAAGGTGAAGATTAATTAGTTGCTTCTGCTAAATCACCAGGTGTGTCTGGCATAGCAGTTTTTACAGTTCCCTTAAAGGTAAAGGTAGCCGCATCGGTGTCATCTGAAACATCAACCAAAATAATTTCACCAGCTTTTAAATCACCAAATAGCATCTTCTCTGATAAAACATCCTCTAGCTCACGTTGGATTGCTCTGCGAAGCGGGCGGGCGCCAAGCACTGGGTCATAACCACGCTTAGCCATCAACGCCTTTGCAGCAGGAGTTAACTCAATACCCATATCTTTGTTGCGTAGACGCTCATCTAATTGCGCAACCATTAGATCAACAATTTGAACAATCTCTTTCTCAGTTAATTGATGGAAGACAACAATGTCATCGATACGGTTAAGAAATTCAGGACGGAAGTGAGTTTTTAATTCATCTCCAACTTTAGCTTTCATACGCTCATAGCTGCCTTGTGCATCGGCCACATTGGCAAATCCAAGTGATAGTGACTTAGAGATATCTCTAGTTCCAAGGTTTGTTGTCATAATGATTATTGTGTTCTTGAAATCAACTACGCGACCTTGTGAGTCAGTTAATCGACCATCTTCTAGTACTTGTAGTAATGAGTTGAAGATATCTGGGTGCGCTTTTTCAATCTCATCAAATAACACAACTGAAAATGGGCGGCGGCGAACTTTCTCAGTTAGTTGTCCACCATCGTCATAACCAACATAGCCAGGAGGAGCACCAAATAATCTAGATGCAGTGTGTTTTTCGGAGTACTCAGACATATCAAGTTGAATTAACGCATCTGCATCTCCGAATAAGAATTGGGCAAGAGTTCTAGATAGTTCTGTCTTACCAACACCGGAAGGCCCAGCAAAAATAAATGAGCCACCAGGACGTTTTGGATCTTTAAGACCAGCACGTGTTCTACGGATTGCTTGTGATAAAGCCTTGATAGCTTGATCTTGACCAATCACGCGGCGGTGTAATTCCTCTTCCATACGTAGTAGTCGAGCAGTTTCAGCTTCGGTTAACTTAAATACTGGAATTCCAGTAGCGGTAGAAAGTACTTCAGCGATTAACTCTTCATCTACCTCAGCAACCACATCAAGATCGCCAGCTTTCCAATTCTTTTCTCGCTCAGCTTTTTCGGTAATTAAGCTCTTTTCTTTATCCCGTAGTGATGCTGCTTTTTCAAAATCTTGACCATCAATTGCAGATTCTTTCTCTTTACGGGCATCAGCAATTTTATCGTCATACTCACGGATTTCAGGTGGAACAGTCATTCTTCTAATACGAAGACGTGAACCAGCCTCATCAATTAAATCAATAGCTTTAACTGGCAAGTGGCGATCTGAAACATAACGATCTGCCAAAGTTGCAGCTGAAACTAATGCACCATCTGAGATTGAAACTTTATGGTGGCTTTCGTAGCGATCACGTAAGCCTTTAAGAATTTCAATTGTGTGTGCAACAGTTGGCTCTGAAACCTGAATTGGCTGAAAACGGCGTTCAAGAGCTGCATCTTTTTCTAAATGTTTGCGATACTCGTCAAGAGTAGTGGCGCCAATTGTCTGTAACTCACCGCGAGCTAACATTGGTTTTAAAATAGAGGCAGCATCAATAGCGCCTTCGGCTGCGCCAGCACCTACTAATGTATGAATTTCATCAATAAACAAAATGATGTCCCCACGGGTTCTTATCTCTTTTAATACTTTCTTTAATCTCTCTTCAAAATCACCGCGGTAACGAGAGCCCGCAACTAGCGCACCAAGATCTAATGAATAAAGTTGCTTATCTTTTAAAGTCTCTGGAATATCGCCCTTAACAATTGCTTGTGCTAGGCCCTCAACAACTGCAGTCTTTCCAACACCTGGCTCGCCAATTAATACCGGGTTGTTCTTCGTTCTTCGAGACAAAATCTGCATCACGCGTTCGATCTCTTTTTCGCGACCGATTACTGGATCTAGTTTTCCTTCGCGAGCTGCTTGTGTCAGGTTTCTACCAAATTGATCTAAAACTAAAGATGTTGATGGCTGACCTTCTGCTGGACCACCAGCAGCAACTGCTTCCTTGCCTTGGTAACCAGAAAGCAATTGAATTACTTGTTGACGTACACGGGATAAATCTGCACCAAGTTTTACCAAAACCTGTGCGGCAACGCCTTCACCTTCACGAATTAAACCTAAAAGAATATGTTCAGTACCAATGTAGTTATGACCTAATTGCAAAGCTTCGCGTAGTGATAACTCTAAAACTTTTTTAGCTCTTGGTGTAAATGGGATATGACCAGATGGTGCTTGTTGACCTTGGCCAATAATCTCTTCAACTTGTGAACGAACTGCCTCTAATGAAATACCAAGTGACTCTAGTCCTTTGGCGGCAACGCCTTCACCCTCATGAATTAAACCTAAAAGAATATGTTCAGTGCCAATGTAATTGTGATTGAGCATGCGTGCTTCTTCTTGCGCTAAGACCACAACGCGTCTTGCACGATCGGTAAACCGCTCAAACATTGATAACACCTTTCTTCCTATGAAATAGCCTAATGGCTAGGTGGGACCTTACGCACATTGATTTGGCTGTGAATAACTGACCTAGTGTCTTGGGCTACTTACGGCTATATAACCATACAACCTGGGGGTTTATGCCCAAAATTTAGAGAATTTTAAGCATTCTAGTATTTCCCAGGGTGTTGGGTTTAACACTTTCGAGCTCCAAAAACTCAGCAATACCATCATCATATGAGCGAAGCAGTTGCGTATAGACATCTGGCTCAACCGGTGTTCCCTGTATTTCGTTAAAGCCGTGAGAGCCAAAAAACTTTGTTTCAAAAGTTAAACAGAAAATACGCTTAACTCCAACTACTTTTGCTCGATCAATTATATTTTCTAAAATTAAATGCCCAATACCTTTACCGTGATAATCTTTTTTCACAGCAACAGTTCTAACCTCTGCTAAATCCTCCCATAGAACATGAAGTGCACCGCAACCAACGACTTCACCGTCAACTTCTGCAACTGAAAACTCTTGAACAGTTTCATAAAGAGTTACCGTCTCTTTTGCTAGCAACCTTCGTTCTTCAATAAAATTAGAAACTATTTCTCTGATTTTTTTAATATCAGAGGTTTTTGCTGGCCTAATTACTATGGACACTATTCATCTCCAGATGTTGGCTTAACTAATGGAAATAAAATGGTTTCCCTAATCCCAAGTCCAGTTAAAGCCATTAATAATCTATCTACACCCATACCCATGCCACCCATCGGTGGCATTCCATACTCCATAGCTTTTAAGAAATCCTCATCTAGTCCCATTGCCTCTAAATCACCACCAGCACCAAGTTTAGATTGTTCAACTAATCGCTCGCGCTGAATTACTGGATCTACTAACTCTGAGTAGCCAGTAGCTAGTTCAAAGCCTTCGATATATAGATCCCATTTTTCTGCAACGCCAGCAATTTCACGATGAGCTCGAACTAAGGGTGATGTGTCGATTGGAAAGCCACGAACAAATGTTGGTTTTGTTAACTTATCTTTTGCAACATGCTCAAAAATCTCTTCAGCAAGCTTGCCGGTAATCCACTTCGGATCAATCTTTATGCCTAACTTGCTAGCTATTTTCTTAAGCTCATCATAAGTTGTTAAAGCTGTTACTTTCTCACCAACTCCTTCAGAGATCGCATCATAAAGTGAAATCTCACTCCATTTTCCGCCTAAATCTATCTCTCTACCATCGTAATGTTTTACAACATATGAGCCAAAAACTTCTTTAGCTGCATCTTGAATTAAAGTTTTTGTAAGTTCAGCCATAGTATTCCAATCACCAAATGCTTCATATGTTTCAATCATGGCAAACTCTGGTGAATGTGAAGAATCAGCTCCCTCATTACGAAAATTCCTATTAATTTCATATACTTTCTCAAGTCCACCAACTACACATCTTTTTAAATAAAGCTCTGGGGCAATTCGTAAAAATAGATCCATTTCATATGCATTACTAAAGGTCTTAAATGGTCTTGCTGCTGCTCCACCATGCATGACTTGTAGCATCGGAGTTTCAACCTCTAAAAAGTTTCTGCTGCTAAAAGTGTTTCTGAGTGAGGCCATTACTGTTGGTCGTAATCGAGCATTACTACGAGCTTCTGGACGAACAATTAAATCAACATAGCGCATACGCACTCTGCTCTCTTCAGAAAGTGGCTTGTGCTCTACTGGTAGTGGCCTTAATGACTTTGCTGCTAACAGAAATGAATTAGCTAAAATTGATAATTCACCACGTTTTGAAGTTATAACTTCACCAGTAACTGAAACAATATCGCCAAGATCAATTTCAGATTTCCAAATTTCAAGCTGCTCTTCACCAATCTTATCCAGTGAAAACATGGCTTGTAGTTCAGTTCCATCACCTTCACGTAAGTTAGCAAAACATAACTTTCCTGTATCTCGTTTAAAAATAACTCTGCCAGTAACAGATTCGATAATTCCGGTTGAAACATCTATCGCTAAATCTTTATGTTTAGCTCTAATTTCCGAAAGTGATGTAGTTCTTGGGACAGAAACTGGATATGGCTGTGCACCACGATTTAAAATAGCAGCGCGCTTTTCGCGCCTGATTCGCAGTTGCTCTGGTAGATCATCCTCATCAGCCATAATGAGTTAAATCCTATCGCTGCCAGGTGAAGTTATGAATTAATTACGCTCATGTACTAAGCGCAATCCGATTAATGTTAGATCAGGTTCATGAAACTCAATGGTTTCGCTAATACCTAGCACTAATGGTGCAAGCCCTCCGGTAGCAATTACGCAAACCTCTCCGGAATCAGGATATAAATCTTCTAGCTCATCAATTATTCGATTTACTAAACCATCTACTTGGCCAGCAAAACCATAAATTGTCCCGGACTGCAAAGCCTCGACGGTGTTCTTACCGATTACGGATTTAGGTTTTACTAACTCAACTTTGCGCAATTGAGCAGCCCTTGCAGCAAGTGCTTCAACTGAAATTTCAATGCCTGGTGCAAGTGCGCCACCTAAAAATTCTCCCGCCGGTGAAACAACATCTAAGTTAGTTGATGTTCCAAAGTCGACCACAATTGCTGCTCCACTTTTACCGTACAAAGTTGAAGCCGCTAAGGTATTTACTATTCGATCTGCGCCTATCTCTTTTGGATTATCTACTAGTAATGGCACGCCAGTTTTTACGCCTGGCTCGATTATTACACTTTTAATATCAGCATAATGATCTTTTACTAATTTACGTACCTCTCTTAATACAGCTGGCACAGTAGAACAAATAGCAATTCCAGTTATTGTAAAACCGGCAACAAGTGCACTGTATTGCAACCATAACTCATCTGCAGTATCTCTTGGATCAGTTTTAACTCGCCAAGAGTGTTCTAAAACATCTCCATTAAAAACTCCAAGAACAGTGTTTGTATTTCCTACATCTATTGCGAGTAGCATTATTTTTCCTTTCTGAAATCAAGTCCAATATCAAGTATTGGAGCTGAATGTGTGAGTGCACCAACCGCCATATAATCAATTCCAGTGTTGGCATATGCTTTCGCATTTTCTAAAGTCAATCCACCTGATGCTTCTAACTTAACTGCGCCATTAGAAATACTTACTGCCTTAATGCATTGATCAACGCTCATGTTATCTAGCAAAATTAAATCTGGTTTTAACAAAATTGCTTCAGATAGTTGTTCTAATGTATCTACCTCAATTTCAACTTTTTTATTCGGAAATTTTTGCTTAACTAATTTAAATGCATTTGTGATACTGCCGGCTGCGACAATGTGATTATCTTTTATTAATGCAGATTCTGAAAGGGATATTCGATGATTTAAGCCTGCACCCATTCTGACTGCAAATTTTTCTAACTGCCTAAGTCCAGGAGTTGTCTTTCTAGTATCTCTTACTTTGCATTTAGTTCCAGAAAGTTCACTTACCCATTTGCTGGTACTAGTAGAAATACCACTTAAATGAGATAGAAAATTTATTGCTGTCCTCTCGGCTAATAATAGCTTTCTTGTGTTTGCTTGAACTGTAATAAGAATCTTGCCGGCTGATACTTTTGCCCCTTCATCAACTAGGACTTCATAGTGATTGATTCCGCAATACTCTAATACGGCCGCCGCAACATGTAATCCACTTACTATTCCATCAGCCCTACAAATAAAATCTGCAGTAGATACTTGTGAATCTGTAATTGTGGCAACAGAAGTTATGTCTTCCCCGCCAGCTAAGTCCTCACTAATAGCCTCTTTTACTTGCTGGAAAATATGATTTGGGGATAGGCCAATTGTTTTCAAATTATCTCTTAACTGGTTCATTGAACGGGCTCCAAATCAGATTTCCAATTGCCGGAATCATCTATCTTGCTAGTAATCCTACTTAACCAAGTGTCAGAAGTTTGGGGATAGTCACTGCGCCAATGAGAGCCTCGTGATTCTTTCCTAGTTAGTGCTGACTTAACAATTGCAGTAGCAAGTAAATGTAGATTTGAAGCTTCCCAAGACTCTATTCTTGGTTCTGAACTTGTTAATTTTGAAAGTTCATTTAATGTTTGTAAAGTTTTTTGCAGAGATGATTCAGATCTCATAACTCCAGCACCTTCACTCATTGAAATTTGGAGAGGTAATACAATTTTTGGATCAAGTAAGGTTGTATTTGTGTCATAAATTGGCTCTTCTTGCGCGGGTAGTTGCTTTGATAAAGCCGCAGCAATTCTTGCGCCAAAAACCAAACCTTCTAACAACGAATTAGAAGCTAGTCGATTTGCTCCATGTGCACCAGTACAGGCTGATTCACCACAGATATAAAGTCCAGCAATAGAAGATTGTCCATTTAGATCCACCTTCACGCCGCCAGATGCGTAGTGCGATGCAGGAGCTACCGGAATTTTTTCTTTTGTTGGATCTATCTCATTTGCTATGCATGATGCGTAAATCGTGGGAAATCTATTCTTAAAATCCTTAACCTTCATTGCATCTAGCCAAACATGTGGTTGACCACTTTCCTGCATTTGGTTAAATATTTCTTTAGCAACTACATCTCTTGGTGCTAAATCAGCTTGTGGGTGTTTTCCTAACATAAATTGTTCGTTCTTATGATTTAGTAAAATTGCTCCTTCGCCGCGCACCGCTTCACTAATTAGTGGTTGCTGGCCACGGTTTGCTAAATCACGCCATAAGACTGTTGGATGAAATTGTATAAACTCAACATCTGCAACCTCTGCACCAGCTCTAAGTGCTAATGCCACACCATCGCCAGTTGAAACAGCGGGGTTTGTTGTTTGTGAATAAACCTGACCTAAACCACCGGTTGCCACAACAACAGCTCGGGCAAGTGCACTACCAACGCCATCTCTACTGCCAGCTCCAATAACATGCAGTAAAACACCACAGACTCGACCAGATTTACTTTTTAATGCATCAATTGCAAGTGCATGTTCAATTATTTCAATTCCTTCGTCATCTCTTACGGCAGCAAGCAAGGCTCTAGAGACTTCAGCGCCAGTTGCATCACCTCCGGCGTGAAGTATTCGATCACGTAAATGTCCGCCCTCGCGAGTTAAAGCAATTTCACCCGTTTCAGATTTATCAAATACTGCTCCTTGAGCAATTAATTTTCTAACTGCTTCAGGTCCTTCAGAAACTAATACATCAACTGCTTTGGTGTCGCATAAACCAGCGCCTGCAATCAAGGTGTCTTTTTTATGTTGATCTGGAGTATCTCCTGGACCAAGCGCAGCTGCAATTCCACCTTGTGCCCATTTAGTTGAACCTTCATCAATGCGCGCTTTGGTAACGAGCAGTACTGACAATCCATGTGACCTAAGATTTAATGCAGTTGTTAGCCCTGCAACTCCAGAACCAATCACTACAACATCGGCGGAAGTACTCCACCCAGGTTTACCAGTTAACAGCCTCATGATTTTGTACTCACTGGCATATTATCGATTAATCTGATCTGGTTAATCCAACCAGCAATAATTGCACGCTTATTTTGAGTATTTTTATCAGCTTTTAGAAAAGTATTCTCATCAATGATTTCTAGGTAATCCAATTTAAAATTTGGTTCATCTAATAGCACCTTATGCATATCATCAAGATTTGATTTCTGTAAGGTTTTATAAATTATCTGTGCAGATCTCTTTTGATTATCATCTAGATAAACATTCCTAGATGATAGAGCAAGTCCATTTTTATCACGGACTGTTGGGGCTGAGATAATATCTAAAGGAAGATTTAAATCTTTTGCCATTTTTTTAATCAAGAACAACTGCTGAAAGTCTTTTTCTCCAAAAATAGCAATCTTTGGGGAGGTAATTTCAAATAATCTTTTTACAACTGTTAAGACACCATTAAAATGTTTGGGTCTAGATTTGCCTTCATATTTTTCTCCTAACTCCCCAGCTGATATTTCAACAATTGTTCCAGGATAAATGACATCTTCGGTTGGGGTAAAAACACCATCGGCTCCTGCTTTTTCGGCAAGATTCATATCACTATCTAGAGACTTAGGATAATTCTTCAAGTCGTTCTTATCTTCAAACTGTAGTGGGTTAACAAAAATACTTACTAAAACTTTTTTACCTTTTGTTTTAGCAATTTCAATCAATGATTGATGTCCTGCATGAAGTGCTCCCATAGTTGGGACTAACACATCATATTTCTGGCGCGCAAGATCATCACTTGATTTATGAATTTCTATCATGGCTCCAGTCCTTTCCGGGTACCGGGCTAGAGTTAAAGTTTAACTCTTTCTACTTAAAGATGCCAAGATTTTTTATTGCTCCTACCCCTGGAATTGCTCCGTCTGGATCGATTGATAGCCATGGTTTTATAACAAAATCTCTTGAACTTGCTAGTGGGTGAGGAAGTTTTAGATTTTTAGAGTCAACTATGTGGTCTCCAAAAATAATTAAATCTAAGTCAATAATTCTTGGGCCCCATTTGATCCCTCTAACTCTGCCCATTTGATCTTCAATATCAAGTAAATTCATTAGTAGAGTTTCTGGTTCTAAGTTCGATTCACCAATTACAACCGCATTTAAATAGTCTGGCTGAACAGGGCCACCAACTGCTTTACTTTCAATATATTTTGAAACGATCAAATTGGTCAAAAGCTCTTCAAGTTTTGTTACCGCAATATCTAGATTTAGTTTTCTATTTTCAAGATTTGATCCTAGTGCAATAACAGCCTTCATTTTTTAATTTCTATTTGAACAACAATATCTTTAAAGCGAAAAGCGATTGGGGCTTTTGGCTTATGCACTCTTACTAGGACATTTGAAGTTTTTTTATACTTTCGTAATATATCTTTACCTATATTCTCTGCCAAAGTTTCAATCAAAAGTACTGGTTTTCCGGTTATATGATTGTTTATTAATTCAACTACATCTGCATAGTTCACTGTTTTATTCAAATCGTCATTTAACTTCTTCAAATTCAGGGTTAGTTCTACGTCAACTATGAATTTTTGTCCTTTGCGTTGTTCCCTTCCCAGAACACCATGGAATCCTTTTGCTGATACTCCACAGATAATTATCTTGTCGCTCACTTGCGCAACCTTTCAATCACTGCAATTGCATCCTTATGAGCTTTTACTGTGTGTGTTCTAACTCCCCAAACTTTCTGCCGTGCTAACTCAGTAGTCATGGCAACTGTTGCAAACTCTCTGTCACTTGGGTTTTGGCTATTAACTAATTCACCTAAAAATCTTTTTCTAGAGACACCAACTAATAATGGGTAGCCTAGCAATTGTAATCTTTCAATATTTTGTAGAAGCTTCCAATTGTGCCCACTATCTTTAGCAAAACCGATTCCAGGATCTAGAATAATTTGTTCAGCATTTACGCCACTTGTGATTAAACTTGAAACCCTATTATCTAATTCATCTTTAACATCTTTTACAACATCATTGTAAATCGCACTTTCCTGCATCTGTTTAGAGTGGCCACGCCAATGCATGACTACATATTGAACGGTTGGATTAGCAGAAATCACGGTTGCCATATTCTCATCAGCTAAGCCACCACTTACATCATTTATGTACATAGCTCCGGCGGCAATTGCTTCTTTTGCAACTTGTGAGCGCATTGTGTCAACACTAATTTTTGCACCATCTTTAATTAATTCAGTTACAACTGGAATAACCCTACTAATCTCTTCATCTTCGCTAACCCGTTCAGCACCAGGCCTAGTTGATTCACCACCGACATCGATAATGTCAGCACCTTCGTTAAACAACCTTCGACCCTGGTTAATTGCATCTTGTTTTGAAAAATACTTTCCGCCATCTGCAAAAGAATCCGGGGTAACATTTAGAATACCCATAACTAACGTTTGATTCATTTCTACCTAGTTTGATTGATTAACGATATCGCTTCAGCCCTGGTTGCTGGATTTAAAAGCTGACCTCGGACCGCACTTGTTGTAGTTCTTGCTTGTGACTTTTTAACACCTCGCATTGACATACATAGGTGTTCACAATCAATAATGACAATAACTCCGCCTGGTTGCAAGATTTCAACTAACGCATCTGCAATTTGTGACGTAAGTCTTTCTTGAACTTGAGGACGACGCGCATATAAATCAACTAAGCGAGCGAGCTTAGAGATTCCAGTTATGCGGCCACTTTCGCCAGGAATATAACCAATATGGGCTACGCCATGAAATGGAGTTAGGTGATGCTCGCAGTGTGAAAAAACTTCTATCTCGCGCACAATTACTAGCTCTTTATGACCGATATCGAAAGTGGTAGTTAAAACATCTTCAGGTTTCTGCCATAACCCTGCAAAATTTTCTGCCAGCGCTTTAGCAAATCTCTTAGGAGTATCTTTTAATCCATCTCTATTTGGATCTTCACCTATTGAAATCAATAACTCTGTTACTGCTTTTTCTGCACGTTTTTGGTCAAACTCACCCTTGGCACCACCATCATTTGGCCCCATTGAAACAGAGTTAACCTCACTCATTTACATCCTTTTCACTCTTTTTTTGAGTAACTTTTTTCGTTGATTTATCATCATCAATAGCTTTAACTTTTGCTGGTCTTAGCGCTACTGGAGGCTGGTTAGATGGAACTCTTTTCTGTGACCCTGTCCAAGCAGCTCTAGGTTTTACTTTCTTAACCTTCTTAAAAACTACTTCAATTTCCTCTTTATTTAATGTTTCTTTTTCTAAAAGTTCTTCAACCAATAAATCTAGTATTTCTCTATTAGTTACTAAAATATCAAATGCTTCTTGATGGGCATTTTCAATCATCTCTCTTATTTCACTATCAACAATAGATGCTACATTTTCAGAGTAGTCTCGTTGATGCCCATAATCTCTACCTAAAAATGGTTGTGATTCTGAAATTCCTAATTTAATTGCACCAAGTCTTTGCGTCATTCCATATTGAGTAACCATAGCGCGCGCTAGATTTGTAGCTTTTTCAATATCATTAGAAGCACCAGTTGTTGGATCATGGAAAATTAATTCTTCAGCAGCACGTCCACCCATAGTGTATGCAAGTTGATCTAGCATTTGATTACGCGTGACTGCGTATCTATCTTCATCAGGCAACACCATTGTGTAGCCAAGCGCTCTTCCTCTTGGCATTATTGTTACTTTATGCACTGGATCAGTATGTGGGAGTGCATGTGCAACTAATGCATGACCACCTTCATGGTAGGCAGTAATTCTTCGTTCTTCTTCTGTCATTAATCTAGATACTTTTTGAGGTCCAGCCATTACACGATCAATTGCCTCATCAATGTCAGTATTTTTAATTGTTTTTCTATCTTCACGTGCAGCTAATAGCGCTGCTTCATTTAATACATTTGCTAAATCTGCACCGGTAAATCCTGGTGTGCGCTTTGCATAATTATTTAGATCAACATCTTTAGTAACCATTTTACCTTTTGCGTGCACTGCAAGGATTGCTGCTCTTCCCTTTAGATCTGGTCGATCAACAGTGATTTGACGATCAAATCTTCCAGGTCTTAATAGTGCAGGATCTAATACATCTGGCCGGTTTGTAGCAGCAATCAAAATAACTTGACCGTTTGCATCAAACCCATCCATCTCAACTAAAAGTTGATTTAGAGTCTGCTCGCGCTCATCATTACCGCCACCAAGCCCGGCACCACGTTGGCGACCAACAGCATCTATTTCATCAATAAAAATAATCGCAGGTGCATTTTGTTTTGCTTGTGCAAAAAGATCTCGCACTCTAGAAGCACCAACTCCAACAAACATCTCGACGAACTCAGATCCAGAAATTGAATAAAACGGCACCTTTGCTTCACCGGCTACGGCACGTGCTAATAAAGTTTTTCCTGTTCCGGGCGGTCCATAAAGCAAAACACCTTTAGGAATTTTGGCGCCAATTGCTTTGTACTTATCGGGGCTAGCAAGAAAGTCTTTAATCTCTCTTAATTCCGCTACAGCTTCATCTGCTCCTGCAACATCTGCAAATGTGTTAGTTGGAATCTCTTTATTATGTAATTTTGCGCGCGACTTACCAAATGAAAATACTCTGCCGCCTTGTCCACCACCCATGAATAAAAGTAATAAAAATATAATTAACAAAATTGGCAGAATACTAAGAATTAAAGAGACAAAGAATGATTGCTTTGGAACTTCCACGTCCCAATTTGTAGTAGGTGGATTACTTGTTAATAATTCAACAATTAAGGATTCTTGACCAACCACATATGAAGCTTCAAGACTTGAAGCACCATCAACAAACTCGCCATCTTTAAGAATTATTCTTACCTTTTGGTCACGATCAATAACAGTTGCAGATTTAACATTATTTTGGGATATCTGATTAAGAATTACGGATGTTTCAACCTTTGTAAATTCTTTACCGGTTGTTGAAATCTGGCCAAAAATACTCACAGCAATTAGAGCAGCAATTATCCAAAACAGTGGGCCACGGAATATTCGTCTTGCCATTTGTGGCGACGGCTTTACTGGTTTTTTACCAGATCTAAATCCTTTAAAACCATTAGGTTTAAACTTCTTTTTTTGCGCCACCGATTACATCTCTTTCTTAATGCTGTTAGGGGCTTAAGAATAAAGGTGTTTTGCAAGAACGCCAATAAACGGCAAATTTCGATACTTCTGATTGAAATCTAAGCCATAACCCACGACGAACTCACTTGGAATATCAAAGCCCACATACTTTGCCTCTACCTTCACCTTAGCTGCATCTGGCTTTCTTAATACTGTTAGTACCGAAACTGATTTAGCTCCTCGTGACAATAAGTTCTCAGTTAGCCAGGAAAGTGTTAAGCCAGTATCTAAGATATCTTCGATTATCAATACTTCTCTTCCTAAAACATCTCCGTCTAAGTCTTTAAGTATTTTTACAACACCACTTGATTTAGTGCCTGCTCCGTAAGATGAAACTGCCATCCAGTCCATATCGACATGTCTTTGTAGATAACGAGAAAAATCTGCCATCGCCATAACAGCGCCTTTTAAAACTCCTACTAAAACTAAATCTCTACCGTCGTAATCTTTTTTTACTTGTTCAGCCATTTCCTTTAAGCGATTTTGAATTTGTTCCTCGCTTGCAACTACTCTTTCAATATCGTTGCCAAGGGCTGATAGATCCACGGTTCTCCTTTATTGGTTTGAGAGGATAATTCTGCCTGAATTTCTGAAAACCTTCACATTTCCAGGTAGCGCTACCTCTTTTTGACCGTGCCAGTCAGAAACTAGGCTTTCAACACTCCCAATGTGATCTGCAGTAAGTGATCCAAATGGTGAGCCAGCATTGTAGATGGCTAGGCGAAGAACTCTGGTTCGTATCGCTTTTGGTAGCCGCTCTAAATCAACAACCTCTAGATTTAATTTATCTACATGATTAAAAAATTCATTTGCAAAACTATCTAACGCATCTGCATCATCTCGTAGTAAATCAGAACTTCTAGCAAGTGCCTCCGTAATTTTAGGACCTAAGTTTTCTTCAATAACTGGCAAGATATTTTGTCTAACCCGAACTCTTGTAAATCTTTGATCATTATTATGAGGATCTTCCCAAATCTCTACTCCACCCTCAATGCATGCAGCTTGTGTTGTTGCTCTGGAAATTTTTAATAATGGTCTAATAAACTTATTATTTTCTACCGCCATGCCAGATAAAGACCTAGTACCTGAGCCTCTGGCTAATCCGAGCAACACATTCTCAGCTTGATCATTTAAAGTGTGCGCAAGTAAAAAATATTTAGCATCGTAGGCATCAATAAACTGATTGAAAATTTGATACCTAGCTCTTCTGGCAGAGGCCTCTAACCCATCGGTAATAATTACCTGGGCTTTAGCAGTTTCAATTTGTTTGTAACCGATTTTTTTTAATTTTTCGATTGTATCTAAAGTTACTTGAGCTGATTCTGGTTGTAGACCGTGATCTACAACAATGGGAATTACGTTTTTATTTTCAGACTCAATAAATAAAGCAAGTGCTAGTGCCATTGAATCAGCGCCACCAGAGCAGCCAAATAAAATTGATTGAGAATTATTTTCTAACCAAGGCTTAACTGCTTTACGGATTTGCCAGAGAGCTGCAGTATCTGGGGTATTCATGCCCCCTAGATTAGACCCGACCGGCGTATGGCATTAAACCCTTTACGCTATAAATATTCGAATATAACAATCCCTTATTTTTTGAATGCGCTTCCCACATCATGCCATCTCCTGCATAAATACTAATGTGGTGAATTGTGCTCACAGTTCCTTTATAAGAGTAGAAAAGTAAATCTCCGGGAACCATCTGGCTTAACGGTACTCGCTTAGTTGCTACCCAATAAAGTGAGGAGTTGAGTCGATCCCAGTTTGGCCAACCAAGTCCAGCTGATCTATAAGCTGCATAAACTAAACCTGAACAATCAAATGCATTTGGGCCCTCATCTCCCCAAACATATGGCTTCTTAGCTAAAACTTGTTTTTTTGCAAACTCAACAGCTTGTGCTCGCATAACTTCGTTTGATCTAGTACTGCTTCTTCCAGTAAAACCAATGTCGCGCCAAATTTTTGATTGATCTGGAGTAATTGCCGCAATACCTGCGTTAGCTTCTTCCAGAAGAGCGATCTGTCGTTGTTGCTCAAGAGTTAATCTCTTTTTCTGAGCTACTGCCAACTCTTTTGCTAACTTATCTTGAACAGCTTGTAACTTATCAACCTCTTCTTTTTGCATAGCCGCTGCTTCATCGGCCTCTTTTTTGGCTGCTGCAACTTTAACTGTTGCTGCTGCTTGTGCTTGCTTAGCAAGATCGGCTTCTTTTTGGGCAGCTGTTGCCACAACCTCTGCGGATTTAAAGCGATCTAAAGCTTTAGAGTTGTTATCACCTAAAGCATCTAGGGCATTTAACCTGTCAGCTAAATCTTGTGGCCCATCTGCATGTAATAATGAATCAAGATCTGTAAATCCACCACCCATTACATAAGCATTAACAGCTAACTTTCCAATAGTCCTTTTACCGCTACTAACTGATGCCTGCGCTGATTGTAAATGCTTCATGGCAATTTCAGCCTTTTTAGTTTTCTCTTTTAACTCATTCTGTGCGGCAATATAAAGTCTGCGTTTTGCTGTAGCGATATCAGTTAATTGCCTTAAAGTCTTTTTTGCACTATTTAACTTCTTGGCTGCTGCGTCCGCTGCAGCTTTTTTCTCTGCCTCAACTTTCTTAGCTGCATCAATCTGGGCCTGTGTTGGTTTGGGTGTGGCAGCAATAGCAGTGCTTGGCATTAAAGTCATAACTAATACGAGTGAGATTATTTTTTTATTCATTAGTTAGCCACATCTCTCTTCTTAAATAAAACTGCGACAAGTAATAACCCGATTGTTAGAAACCCGTATGAAGTAAAGAGTGCATACTGATAAGAAATCTCGTCAGTTCCGCCATCTGCAACCACAGTTAAAAGTTGGCCTGGAAAGTATCTTCCTAGGTCTGTCACAAAGACTGAAAGCAAACCTTCAATAATCAAATTCCAAATTACACCAATTGAAATTGCAGATATTGGAGATCTAAACAATAATCCTAAGATCATGCCAAAAATTCCAAACCCAATTGTTGCTATTAAAACATTAACAAATCCACGTAAAACAGCGGCTCTAGCCTCATTTGTTGACCATGCTGCTGTTGAAATATCCATAACGCCTGCAAAAACATAAGAAAGTAGTAGAGCTAATATTGCTGAAATTGTCACCATTACAACTGCGAACATCTTCATTGAAATAAGTTTTCCAATTAAAATTTTCATTCTTGAGGGTTGACGAACTAGCAAATTCCTCAAAGTACCGTAGGTGTACTCCTGTGCTGTTTGAGCGGCAAAAATACATAGTGCAACTATTCCTAAAAGGCCTGCAGAGTTACTAAAACTTATTGAAATACCAGTAGATAGTTCAAGAACTTCGCGAGAAATTCTTGTTCCGCGCTCACCATTGCCTTCTGGTGAATCAACAAGTAGAAATAGAAGTGAAGTCACTAATCCAGTTACAAATGTAACTGCTACTACAGTTGAAAGTGAAAGAGATGGTCTGCGCAGTTTTGCCAACTCTGCTCTGATTACATTAATCATTGCTCACCAGTCATTTCAAAAAATGTATCTTCTAATGTAGGACGTACTGGTGTTAAAGAGCTAAGGATAATTCCGGCATCAAATGCAGCCTTATTTAACTTGCTTGAAAAATTAACGTCTCCACTGACCTCGACTACATCAGTTTTGATTACAGCCCGCTCTCCTAATTTACTTGCTATCTCACAAAGCCTTGCTAGATCTTTAGCATTTTCTGGTTTGGCAATAATTACTGGCTTTTGTGCAGCTAACAAATCAATTGTTTTACCAGAAAAAATAACCTTGCCTTGTCTTAACATAACTAGGTAATCACTAATCATTTCAATTTCAGAAAGTAAATGTGAGGAGACAAATACTGTAGTGCCGCTATCTGCTAACTTCCGGAGCAAGGTTCTAATTTCGTGAATTCCTGCAGGATCTAATCCGTTAGTCGGTTCATCTAAAACTAATAGCTTAGGGTTTGGTAGTAAAGCCGCAGCAATTCCTAATCTTTGCTTCATTCCAAGTGAATATGTTTTAAACTTAGAATCACCGCGGTCACCTAAATCTACTAAATCTAAGAGTTCTTGAATTGGCTCGGTTGCAAATCCACCCAGCTTTGCTAATACCGCTAAATTTTGTTTTCCGGTGAGTGCTGGATAAAAAGCTGGACCTTCAATCATTGCGCCAACATTTGGTAGGTATTTTTCCGGTTGTGTAATTGATTCTCCTAAAACATGTCCACTTCCAGTTGTTGGCTTAATTAGTCCTAACAACATCCTGATTGTTGTAGTTTTTCCCGAACCGTTTGGCCCTACAAATCCACAAATACTTCCTAGTGGAACTTCAAAATTGGCATGAGACAGCGCCATCCGGTCGCCATACTTTTTGGATAAATCGGCAACATCAAGTGCAAGAGGGGAGGACATGAGAAAAATTATCTCATTAAAGAGCCGAAAAACTACTTAAGCAATACTCCAATTACCAATAAAAATGAGTAAATACTGAGAAAAATAATTGATGCTTGGAATAATTTCCCAGCATTCACTTCAGTTGGTTCTTTTGTAAGTTTTATAAGCTGTATTTTCCAGCCAATAATTAACAATACTGAAAGTACGAGTGTCCATATCGGCAACTTAGTTGTAGTGATTACAAGCACAGAAATAACCGCCATTAATGTCGAGTGCAACCACATTTGATTTATGACTGATTTCATTGGGGCAACTACTGGCAGCATTGGAATTGAAGCAGCTGTGTAGTCATCTTTATATCTAACCGCTAGAGCCCAAAAATGTGGTGGCGTCCAGAAGAATATAAGTAAGAAAAATAACCATGAGGTGAGAGTTAAAGTATTTGTAACTGCAGATTGCCCAATAAGAACTGGCATACAGCCGGCAATGCCGCCCCAAACAATATTTTGAGAGGTACGATTTTTTAACATCATTGTGTATCCAATTACATAAAAGATAATTGCTGTGGCAGTAAGTAAGGTTGCTAAAACCGTTGTAAAGATATAAAAAATTACTAAGGATAAAATTGAAATTAGAAAAGCAAATAATAAGCCGTTAAGTTTTGAAATCTCACCAGTAGCTATTGGCCTATTTGCTGTTCTTTTCATTAATTGATCAGATTTTGACTCAATAACCATGTTAAATGCATTTGCGCCACCAGCAGCTAATGTTCCACCAATTAAGGACCAAAAGGTTATTGAAACACTAGGTATCCCGTTTGAAGCTAAAAATAAAGCTGGAACTGTTGTTACAAGTAGCAGCTCAACAACTCTTAACTTCATCAATAAAATGTATTTATTCATTAGCATTAACTCTACCCTTGCAAACTAAGTAAGTAATTACTGTGCAGTTGTAAAAGGCGTACTTTCAGGTGTTGGTGGTGTTATACCGATCACAGGCGGCTTAGTAATTGTTCCCAGCATTCGATCAATTGCTTTTCGGGCAGAATTTTGAGAGCTTCTAGTTCTACCAACTTCATCAGCGAGAACAACAAATACATATTCCTTCTCGCCTGATGTTGCAAAGCCGGCTAATGAAACCACGCCTTTGATTGATCCAGTTTTTGCCCGTATTAATCCAACTGCTTGTGGTGCTGTTTCACGATACCTACTTATTAAAGTTCCAGACTCACCACTTATCGGCAAGTGATCATAAATAGATTTAAGTCTTGGATCTGTTTTAACTTTTAACAACAACTGTGAAACAGTAACTGCAGAAACCTTATTTTTACGGTCTAAGCCAGAGCCATCAATAAAACTCAAACCGGTTGTATCAACTCCGAGTGCAGAGATTTTTTCTAAAATCATACTGTTTAAACCAGATTTAGTTAGTGGATAGCCATTTCTGCCAGTAGCTAACATGGCAAGTCTTTGCGACAAAACATTATCACTATATAACAAGGAGAATCTAATCATTTTATGTAGTGGTGGGGATGTAATAGATGCAATTCTTTCTGTAATTAAAGATTCCACTTCTACGTTTCTACTTAATGGCTTATAGGCAACAGATGATTTTCGTTTTAAGGCTTTTTTGGCATAGTAAATATCAGAGTTATTAACTCCTTTATATATCAAATTTATCTTTTTAAGTTTTTTATCTGATTCAAAAGCTGCCTTAATTAACGTCGGCATATATGCTCGATTATTTGCTGTGCGATATTTCGAATTTGAAGTGATCCAAGGATCATTATCGCCCCAAATTACAAATACACCTTTTTTATCAGTCTTATAAATTGCTGTTTGAAAAGTAGTTTCTGGATCCAGCGTTAAAGCAATAGCTGCTGTAGTAAAGACTTTTAATACCGATGCCGGGGTCCTAGGTTTTTCTGCTCCACTTTGATAGACAATTTCATTAGTGCTTTGGTCAATTAAGATTACGCCAGGACCACCTAAATACTTTGAACCTAGATAATTAAAAAATGGTTGTGGTAATACTTCAACCGCAGAAGCTGGTTGTATGCTTAAAAATATAAATGCAACTACAAAGGCAGAAAGTTTTTTCACTTATTTCCTATCATTCTATTTAACCGGCCTTGTGAAATAAGTGCACCTAAGATCACAATAAGAGCTCCAGCAATTTCATTCCAGAACACATCTTCTCCTAAATAGAGCCAGCCAATTACAACTGCCACAACCGGGGTTAGGTAGGTGACTGTACTGGCTATTGCACTACCGGCTGCAGCTGTAATATAAAAATTCCAAATATATGCAAAACCACTTCCAAATACTCCCAAGCAAAGCATTGCAATAATGGATTCTAATCTGGGATTCTGGCTTGAAAATCCGTTAATTAAAAATAATGGCAGAAGAGTTATAGTTGCCATAATTAATTGTCCGGTTGCTAATGATTCTGGCTTTAATCCAAGTGGAACAACATTCCGTGTTGAATAAGGGTATGAAGCTCCATAGCAAGAAACTGCAAGCAATAATGCAATAACCCCAATTAGCTGGTTATCTCCCAACTCTTTCCAGACTCCAATAACAGTCATTACCCCTAAGGCACCTATCAATAAACCGTAAACCTGCTCTGGCTTTAATTTTTCTTCTCTAAACAAAACTAAAATAAATATTAGTGTCATTAGCGGTGTAGTTGCATTAATAATCCCAGCTAAAACAGATGTTATATATTGTTGAGCAAATGCAAACAAAACTCCTGGCACAACATTTAACAACATCGCAACTACCCATAACTTCCGCCAAACACTTTTACCCTTTGGAAGTTTTGCGTTTCTAATTCTTAATATAATAAGTAAAGTTATTGCGCCCAACGCGCATCTTATAAAAGTAACTCCGAATGGGGTAAGGAATTCAAGTCCTAATTCAATGAAAATAAATGAGCAGCCCCATACGGTCCCAAGAGCAAGGTAAGCCGGTAGCCAAGATTTTCTCATTAACACTCCTTAGCCCTTAAGGTTTACTTATGACGCAATCAACTGTTGGACCTGGTGAGTTCTACCAGGTAGTTGGCGTAGGCCCACACTCTAAACCATGGCCAACTGATAATCACTTTGATCCAGAATTACTTGAGCATGGTGATCGAAGAAATGTCTTAGATAAGTACAGATACTGGAAAGTTGAAGCAATTGTTGCAGACCTCGATACCAAGCGACATGAGCTACAAATTGCTATTGAGAATTGGCAACATGATTTAAATATTGGATCAATTGTTAGAACTGCAAATGCATTTAATGTTTCTGCTGTTCATATTGTAGGTAAGCGAGATTGGAATCGAAGAGGTGCAATGGTTACCGATCGCTACCTAACTGTCCATCATCATCCTACAGTTGAAGAATTTAAGAGCTGGTGTGATGATAATAATCTTCCAATTATTGGAATTGATAACCTAGATGTTTCAAAGCAACTTGAAAGTGCTGACTTACCAAAAAGATGCGTAATGTTATTTGGTCAAGAGGGCGCAGGAATGAGTGATGAGGCAGTTAACATCTGCTCAGTAGTTCTAGCTATTTCACAATATGGATCAACTAGATCAATGAATGCCTCTGCCGCTGGAGCTATTGCTATGTATGCATGGGCGATGCAGCACTTAAATCCAATAAATCACCCAAAAACTTAAGCTTCGTCAATTACCTCAGTTACCGCATCTAACCGGCGGATAATCTCATTAGCTTCATCTGTGCGATCTAACTTATTTAATGTATGAGCTATTTTGCGTTCTATATCGATAATAAACTCAAAGTCCTTAAATTCAGATTCGGTAACGCTCTCTAGGACATTTTCTAATGTCATTAGCGCCTCTTCAAAATAACCTCCGGCTAATTGAGCTTTACCTAATTCAAATGATGAGTAGGTTTCACGCCGATGATCATGAGCTGTTACAAAAACATCTAGAGATTTTTGTGCAGCGATCAAAGCTCCCTCAGCATCGCCTAACTCAGTTAAGCAATGGGCAATTTTTTGATCGCACCTTGCCACATTAATTACCTCTTTTAACTTCTTAAATAATGCCCTTGATTCTTTAAATGCCTCCAGTGCTTTCTCATAATTCTTACTCTCTCGATAAGCACATCCGATTAAATGCAGGTCATTAGCTGCGCCGGAATCATTTCCATCAACTAAATGCTCTTGCACACATTGATTCATGCACTCAATAGTTTTTTCATATTCTTTTGATCCATACCACCACTCACCAAGGGTGCAGGCAAGTTCAATTGCTATAGGTGATTTAGTTTCGCGTAATAATTCCACAGCCTTGCTCATTGCAGTTGCTGCTTCATTCATTCGTTTTAATTGATTCAAGTTATAACCGATTGCAGAGTAAGCCTGAGCTAAACCTTCTGCTGGTGCAATAGCACCTAAATCTGCATAAATATCGCGCGCAGTCTCTGCTAGCGCTAATGCTTCATCATATTGACCACGTGCATAAATTCGCGCACTTAATTCATAATAAGTGTTTGCTCTATCTAAACCTTGCACCTCAGGTATTTTTTCCCAAAGCATCTCTTCAGTAATAATGTCTTCTGAGTTATCTTCACCCTCTGAGTGGTCTGACAAGTTTCACCTTTCGATTTAACTGGGAAGCTGTCGAGTAACCCTAGCAGTTCAACCTGTAAGTAGGGTGGGAATACTTAAGATTTCACCCACGTTACAAAGCCAGTTGCTGCCGCCTCGATTACTTTAAGCACAGATTCAAACTCGGTAAGTGGCCCGCCATATGGGTCAGCTACTGACAGCTTCTTTGCTTCATGCCCATCTGGATCGATCTTGCTTTTATTGGGATCAAAAGAGGTGAACATAAATATCTTATCTTTATCGCTATCACTTTTGGCTAACTTTAAGATTGCATCCCGGTTACTTAAGTCCATGGCTAAAATCAAATCGTGTTTTATAAAATTTTCTGAGTTAAATTGCTTTGCAATATGTTGATACTTATAACCAGCTGATTGCCAAGCTGTCTCTGAGTTATTTGCTGCTGGTTGACCAACATGCCAGCTGCCTGTGCCCGAGCTATCTACTAATACCTTTGGTGAAGTCAGATCTTTTGTTAAGCCAAGCAGCACTGCATTGGCTATTGGCGAGCGGCAAATGTTGCCTAAGCAAACAATATGCACGCTTATTACTGGCTGCCTACGCAGGGCGGCTAGG